>JBAYVT010000005.1 GCA_041674405.1 Patescibacteria group bacterium
GGATTATGGTGACCCGAATGGGCACCTTTTTTTTAACACAATTTTTATTTAGCCTGCTTAATCATTGAAATTTGTGTATAACTTTAAGGAAACTCAAAGGATTAGTGCGATATAATTAAATTAGACAACTTAATAACAATTTAACAATTTAAAAACTCCTCGATCTGCCAGCCGGCGGACTCGGGGCAAAGGAGACAAACAAAATGGCACAGGAAGTGAACCCATTCATGGCAGCGATCGACGAGATCTGTAATGAAAAAGGGCTTAAAAAAGAAACTATCATTGAGGCAGTTGAGGCAGCACTGGCTGCAGCATACCGCAAAGATTATGGCAAACCAAAGCAAGTAATTCGCGCCAAAATGGATCCGGTTACCGGTGAAGCAAAAATGTTCCGTGTTTTCGAGATTTTGGAGACAGAGGAAGAAGTTGAGGAAAAAGAACAACAGCTTACGCTTTCTGAAGCAAAAAAATTAGATAAAAAAGCTGAAATTGGCGGAGAGGTGACGATTCCACTTCCCAAAGAAGAAGAGTTTGGCAGAATCGCCGCACAGACTGCAAAACAGGTTATCATTCAGCGAATTCGCGAAGCCGAACGAGATATGCTCTTCTCCGAATTCAAGGACAAAGAAGGTGCGGTCATGAATGCTACTGTACAACAGATCGAAGGCAGAAACGTTATTGTTTCTCTTGGTAAGGCCAATGGAATTATGTTTCCGTCCGACCAGATAAAGGATGAAAAGTATTATATCGGCCAAAGGATAAAGGTCTATGTGCGTGAAGTCGCCGAAACCACGCGTGGGCCACAAATAGTCACGTCCAGAACCGATGAAGGCTTAATCCGAGGGTTATTTGAGTCTGAAGTACCCGAGATTGCTACTGGTACGGTTGAAATTAAAAGCATCGCCCGTGAAGCTGGATCGCGAACCAAAATTGCAGTTATTGCCAACGAAGAGGGTATTGATCCCGTCGGATCATGCGTTGGCCAGCGCGGTACTCGAGTCCAAGCAATTCTGGCTGAAATTGGTGAAGAAAAGATTGACATTGTCTTGTGGGATGAGGATGTCGAACAATTTATTATGAACGCTCTCTCACCGGCAAAAACAAAAGAGATTCTTATCTCATCAAAAGACAATAAGGCAACAGTTACTGTCGACAAAGACAGCCTGTCACTTGCCATCGGTAAAGGCGGACAGAATGTGCGCCTGGCGTCAAAATTAACCGGATGGGGAATTGACATTAAAAAATCCGACGAGGAAGAAGAGGCGGGCAATAACGAAACGGCTAACGAAGAAATTAACAAAGAGAAAAAGGATTCTGAAGCGGAAGAAATACCAGATAAAGCAGTTGAAGAATCTAATCAATCCGAATAACAATTCTTTTTCTCTCATATAAAACGAGAGGAAAATGAACCCAAATATATTTGAAAAATTCTCGCCAAATTTGAAGAAGGCCCTTATCATGGCCGAACGAATTTCGCGTGAGCAAAATATGAAAATGGACACTGAACATTTACTTTTGGCTTTGATTCTATTGAAAGGAACCTTAGCCAATGACATCCTTACTATGTTTGAGGTAAATGACGATCGCGTCCAATTGATAGCAAGCCTGGTCTCTAAAACAGAAGCGGAATCGCCATCCGATGGAATGAAGAAAACTGCAAAAGAAGCAATTCAATTTGCTGTACAATTTGCATCAAAATATCATCATTCATTTGTTGATTGCGAGCACCTGCTTATTGCCCTTATTTCCAAAAAACAATTTAATTCTTATTTGATTATTGAGCGGATGGGAGTTAATCCTCTTGATATCAAAAAGCAAATTGAATCAATTTTTTCCGAGATTGATAAATCGAGGGCTCCAGAGGGAATCAATATCGACGACATTCCGGAACCTCCAGTTGACGAAGAGCGCATTGATATGGGTGGAATGGGACCGATGGGAGGCATGGGACCGATGCCCGGGATGCCGCCCACCATGACCATGAAAAAACAATCAATTTTGAAGCAGTTTACATCTGATATTACTGCTATGGCAGAAAAAGGAGAGCTCGACCCCGTGGTCGGCCGAGACAATGAGATTGCAAGATTGGTTCAAATTCTTTCACGAAGAAAAAAGAATAACCCCGTCCTTATCGGTGAGCCGGGCACCGGAAAAACAGCAATTGTCGAGGGTCTAGCCGAAAGGATTGTAAATGGGGCAGTGCCATCCTCAATCGTAAACAAGAAGGTTCTGTCTCTTGATATGGGATCGCTTCTCGCTGGCACGATGTATCGCGGCCAATTTGAACAACGGATCAAGGGCATCCTTGAAGAAATTAAGAAGCAAAAAGATATCATTCTCTTTATTGATGAAATTCACACGGTTATCGGAACGGGGTCAGCTGAAGGGTCAATGGATGCAGCGAATATTTTGAAGCCAGCCCTTGGAAGAGGAGAAATCAGGCTGATCGGCGCAACTACTTTTGATGAATACAAAAAACACATCGAAAAAGACCCGGCTTTCGAACGCAGATTCCAGCCGGTCATTGTAAACGAACCGAGCGAAGCCGAAACCTTGGACATTCTTACGGGAATAAGGGAGAAATACGAACATCACCACCATGTAGTATATACTGATGATGCGCTTCAGGCAGCAGTTACTCTTTCAAAAAGATATATCCAGGACAGGTTTTTACCAGACAAAGCAATCGACCTTATTGATGAAGCCGCTGCTGCAACGAATGTAATAACACGAGAAGCCGCCAAGCTCTCTGAACTCAAAAAAGAGTATGGCCGGATCATGACACAGAAAGACGAGGCCGTTTCAGGTGAACAATATGAAAAAGCAACATTTTTGCGCCAGCGTGAAATCACGCTTGCCGCAAAAATAGCCAGGCTCGAAGAAACTGAACGCAAGAATAAAAAAACGACAATTGATCAAGATGATATTGCTGCTGTTGTTTCCCGTTGGACCGGAATTCCGGTGACAAATCTTTCTGTTTCCGAAAAGAAGAATTTTTTGAATCTCGACGATCGATTAAAGAAATATATAGTCGGGCAAGACGAAGCGATCAAATCAATCACTTCCGCCATTCGAAGATCAAGGATTGGTATTTCTGATCCCAAAAGACCCATTGGTTCATTCATTTTCCTCGGCCCAACCGGGGTTGGCAAAACAGAGTTGGTTAAAGTTTTGGCTCGTGAGATTTTTGGCAAAGAAGATGCCCTTATTAAAATCGATATGTCTGAATTTATGGAAAAACATAATGTTTCCAGGCTTGTTGGCGCTCCTGCCGGCTATGTCGGATATGAAGAAGGCGGAAAACTGACCGAAACCGTGAGGAGGAAGCCTTACTCGGTTATTTTGCTGGACGAGATCGAAAAAGCCCATCCCGAAGTTTTCAATATTCTCCTGCAAATAATGGAAGATGGAGAACTTACAGATGCCAAAGGAAGGCGTGTTGATTTTCGCAACACATTGATTGTGATGACTTCAAATTTGGGCACAGACCTCCTAAATAAACAGGCAAAGATTGGCTTTGAATCAAATTCGAATGAAAAAGAAGAATTTGATTCAGAATATGGCAAAATGAAAAATAATGTGCTTGAAACTATAGAAAAGCATTTTCGTCCTGAATTTATTAACCGCCTTGATCAAACAATAGTTTTCAAACCTTTATCAAAAGAGGTAATCCGCTCAATCGTTGATATTGAACTTGATAAATTGATTGATCGCATCAAAACAAAAAACATCACAATCAAAGTCAGCAAAAAGGCCAAAGACAAGATTGCCGAATTGGGATACAAGCCGGAATTCGGTGCGAGACCCATGCGCAAAGTGATTGTGGACAATATCGAAAATCCTCTTACGGAGGCGCTGATGGTTGAAGAATTCAAATCCGGTGATATTGTAAAGATAGATTTATTGGGCGGCAAGTTCATATTATCGAGAGTTTAGTCTGAATTTTTAAATAAAAGAAAATTCCGGCTAAAATACTTGCCGGAATTTTTTGAAAAATGATCAAAGAATTAGAACAAAAACTTCTAAATAGCGCAAAATATCTTGGAACAAATGGCCAGAATGCTCTTTTGGGTGCAATTGCTTTCGCCAAAAAGCAACATCGCGGACAAAAGCGGCGGACCGGAGAGCCGTATATTTCACACCCCTTAAGCGTGGCTTTCATGCTTGCAGAACAAAAATTCGATCTTGAGACAATTATTGGAGCGCTTCTTCACGACACACTAGAGGATGGCAAAACAAGCTTTGACGAGATAAAAAAAGAATTTGGCACAAACATTGCCGGTTTAGTCGAGGGAGTAACAAAAATATCCAATATAAAACTCAAGGAACTAACATTGGATTTTGATTCAGATGATATATACGAGGGACAGGTTGATACTTATCGAAAACTTCTTCTAGCCATGGCAAAAGACATTCGCGTAATTATTATTAAACTTTTTGATCGCTACCATAACGCGCAAACCTTTAGCTGGCTTCCACCGCAAAAACGAGAGTTCTATGCGAGAGAAACTATTGATATATATGCCCAAATTGCTGAACGTATTGGAATAGGCAGAATTAAATCCGAACTGGAAGATTTGTCGTTTCAATTTGCCTATCCGGATGAGTACGAAGAATATCAAACTAAATTTTCCAAATTGAAAATCAAAGAAAATTTGATCGATCAAAAAATAAAAGAGATCAGAAGAGAGTTTTCTTCACGCAACCTAAAACCAATTGATATATACGGAAGGGTCAAGCACAGCTACTCAACTTATCGCAAATTAAAATATTCTTATGACTGGAACATCGAGCGATTTTATGATCTCTACGCCATACGCGTGATCGTAAATTCTGTTGAAGATTGTTATCGTGCACTGGGAATTGTTCACTCAATATATACTCCTATTCCCGGAACATTCGATGATTATATTGCTAAACCGAGAGCGAATGGTTACCAATCGCTCCATTCGGCATTGCACGACGACAATGGCAATGCTTTTGAAATTCAGTTTCGCACGCCGCAAATGCACGAAGTTGCTGAATACGGCATGGCCGCTCATTGGCATTACAAAGATTTAGTCAATGCCAAAAACGAGCATGCTATTAAACAAAGCCATAAAGAATGGGCCAGAGAATTAAAGAATCTCCATCGGATGGATGATAAAAAGCAATTTGTCTCCCACCTTAAAGACGATTTGTTCGCAGAAAAAATATTTGTGTTTACGCCGAAAGGTAAAATTATCAATCTTCCAGTGGATTCTACGCCGGTCGATTTCGCCTATGCCATCCACTCCACGGTTGGTGATCGATGCTTTGGCGCTAAATTGAATGGGCGAATGATACCCCTCGATTCAAAACTTAAAAACGGCGATATTATTGAAATTATTACCTCCGCTAAGGCCAGGCCATCAGTTGATTGGCTCTCGAGCGTCAAAACCAGCGGAGCTAAACAGAAAATCCGCCGATATTTGCGTGAAGCAAATCGTGATCTTAATATCGTTATTGGCAGGCGCGCGTTTAATGAAGCAATTGAAGAATTTAAATTACCAAGATTAGATGATGGTAAGCTTACTGAAAATCTTAAAAAATCTCGTCTCCCCTACAAAAACCTAGACGATGCATTTGTCGCATTTTCAGAAAAAATGCTTTCCAAGGTTAATCTCCTAAAAGCCGTTTATCCATCTTTCACAACTACAGAAATTTGCGAAGTACCGAGAGAAGAATTACCTAAGGGAATAGATTCGTTAAGAGGTGTTAAATATGTTTATGCAGGTTGCTGCCGTCCATCATCCCCAGAAAACGCATTTGGTTATATCGGAAAAGACCATGTGATCAAAATTCACAAAAGATCGTGTAAGTTTCTCAAAAAAGCCGACGAGAAACGCGTAATCGAAATCTAATAACACTGACAAACAGCCCACTGGATTAATACCAACTTTTAAAATAGTTTGCTTTTCCGGATTGCAACCACACTGATCTTTTACGCTGACTTCTCGCTGAGTTCTATCAAATAGTGGCTTTGCCCAGTGAAGAGCCCGAAACTGAACCCCGAAAGGGGCCCTTTGGGCCGAAGTGAATTTTGGAGTGTCTTCACGGGCAAAGCAATACAATATATGCGTGCAGGAGTAAGGGTCTTAGGGGGCTAGAGGGCTGCCCCGCAATTAAGCCCTCTGCCCCCTAACATAATGGCCATTCGATTTGGAGATTTCTCGGCTGAGCTCAGAATATCAATCTCGTGCCACTTTACAGACTTAGCACACTCTGATAACTTAATCCTTGAGTTCAATTAAATAAGTAGGCACCATGCCGCAAAACAAAACTTATCAAACTGCCCGCGGAGTTCGTGACATATTACCAGCCGAACAACCCTATTGGCAATTGTTACGCAAAACCTGCGAAGATGTAATGGAGAGCATTGGCTCACTTAGAATCGATCTTCCTACTTTTGAGAATGTCGAAATTTATACTCGCGGCCTCGGCACCGATACTGATATCGTTCAAAAGGGCATGTATCTTCTCGAATCGCGAGGAGAAAAAGAAGACCGAGAAACTTATGCGCTCCGTCCCGAAGGCACTGCCGGTGCCGTCCGTGCCTATATTCAAGATGGCATGGGCAGTTGGCCACAACCGGTCAAACTCTACTATATGGGACCAATGTTTCGCTATGATCGCCCGCAAAAAGGCCGATATAGAGAATTTTATCAATTTGGTTTCGAAATTTTTGGCGATAATTCTGCAAAATCGGATTATTTAGCGATTATGTCCGCTTGGCAGATCCTAAAAAAAGTCGGGCTAAAAGACATTATCGTATATGCTAATTCAATCGGCTGTCCAGAATGCCGGCCCAAATATTTGGCAAAACTCAAGAAATTTCTGAAAGATAACAAGGGCAAACTTTGCGAGGATTGCATACGCCGAACTGAATCCAATCCGCTTCGCGCTCTTGATTGCAAAGTCGAGTCCTGCCAGAAACTCTTTTCGTCTGTGCCAAATATTCTTGATTCTCTTTGTAGTGAATGCAGCACTCATTTTCAAAACACTCTTGAATATCTCGATTACTTCGGGATTCGTTATGATCTGGACCCGAAACTGGTGCGAGGACTTGATTATTATTCTCGTTCCGTTTTTGAAATTGCCGAGATTAAGGACAAAGAAAGGTCAGGTTCAATCGTCGGGGGTGGAAGATATGACGGATTGGTTGAAATTCTGGGCGGATCGGCCACTCCAGCAGTTGGTTATTCCTTTGGCATGGACCGCGTAGTTGAAATGATGAAAGAGCAGGGAATTAAGCCGCCCAAAAAACGAGGTGTCGAGGTTTGTATTCTCCAGCTCGGGGAGAAAGCAAAAGATGTCTCTAAAAAAATTTATGACATGTTGTCGGGTGGTGATGTAAATGTTTATTTTGTTCCATCAAACGACAGCCTCCGCGCACAAATGCGGCAAGCTTCCAAGCTCGGTGCCACATATGCCGTTATTATAGGGCAAAAAGAGGCGTTCAAAGATGAAATTATTCTTCGTGATCTCAGAAATTCCTCCCAAGAAACCTTGCAGTCAAAGGATATTGCCGAGGAAATCAAAAAACGACTAAATGCAGAAATATAAAACTCCGGATATAATCAAGCAAAAAGGAGATTTGAATGCACTTCGAAGCCAAAAGAGGAACGAAGTGTATTTAATCTTGGACAATATTCGATCAATGTATAATGTCGGCGCAATCTTCCGGACCGCCGATGCCGCGAGAGTTGAGAGGCTTTATCTTTGCGGAATTACCGCCACACCTCCGCGCAAAGAGATCGAAAAAACTGCACTTAAGACAATTAATGAAGTGCCATGGGAACATGTTGATAAGACAATCGATATTGTTCGGAAATTAAAAAACAATGGAGTTCAAATCGTGGCGCTCGAGCAAACGGACCAAAGTATAGATTATCGAAAATTCAAGTTCGAAAAACCAGTAGCAATAATTCTTGGACACGAAACAATTGGGGTTGATGACGATGTTCTCTCCAAATCTGACGCAGTAGTTGATATTCCAATGTATGGAATAGCAAATTCCCTCAACGTGTCGGTCGCAACCGGAATAATCCTATATCACTTAATATGAAAATCAATATTGAAAAAATTGTTTTTGCCGGATGCGGATTGGGTCACTTAAAATACGGCAAAAAACTTCAAGGCCATGAAAATAGCCCTGGAAAAGCTGTCTTCGTTAAGAAAGTGGTCCCTGGTGACATAGTCGAAATCAAACTGACCGATGAAAAAAAAGACCATGCTTTTGGCATTGTAAAAGAAGTGATAAAGCCGTCACCTATGCGTATCGACCCTCCATGTCCATATTTCTACCAATGCGGGGGCTGCGAACACCAGAATCTGTCTTATCCGAATCAGCTAAAAATTAAAGATGAATTATTCAAAGAGTTGATCCAAAGAAGAGGAATTCAAATTAATTCCGAACCGATGATTTCCGGATCGAACCATCCGTTTTTTTACCGTAACTCGATAAGATTCTTCTTCATTATTGATGAGAATAATAAAATTTCTTTTGCGCGTCATCATTTCAAATACGATCAAGGCTACGTGAAAGTGGATTCCTGTCTCTTGCAATCCGAAACATGCAATACGATTATGTCGAGACTCAAAGAATATATTAATGAAAAAGTTGAACATAAATCAGCCTTTTGGCAGCTCAAAGTTCGTGAGGGTAAAATGATCGGAGATTTCATGGTCGAGATCATAACTTCTTCGGATGAGCTTCCGGACAAAAGTGGAATTGTGAATACGCTTAAAAGCATCAAGGGGGTCAAGTCGGTTTACCATACCATTGCGCCAGGAAAATCGCTTAAAAAGTTACAACGACGGCTTTTATTCGGTAGTCCGGTAATTTACGAAAAAATTGGCACATACAACTTTCAAATTTCCCCGGAATCTTTTTTTCAAACCAATTCTCTTGGAGTGAAAACACTTTATGATGTAATTAAAAATTATGCCAATATCGAGGTAGGGGATAATGTTTTTGATCTCTACTGCGGAACAGGAACAATAGGAATTTATCTCTCAACTTTGGCAAAAAATGTAACCGGGGTTGAAATTGTTCCGGAAGCGGTTCGTGATGCTATCGATAACGCCAAAATTAACAAGCGCCACAATGTAGAATTTGTGCATAATGATGCCCTAAAATTTTTAGGTTCCTCTTCTTGTGAATTGGAAAACTCAATTATTATTCTCGACCCGCCGCGTGCCGGATTAGATAAGCGTTTGATTAAAATACTTTCCAAGGTGAATTTTAAGCGAATTGTTTATACCTCCTGCAATCCGGCGACGTTTGCTCGCGACATCAAGTACTTCAAAGAAGTCGGTCTTAAACTTACCCGGTTGCAGCCGATCGATATGTTTCCACAAACCCACCACATTGAATGCGTAGGTGTCATCGTTCGATGACTTAATGTCAAAAACCTAATTATAAATTTCAAATAAAAATTCTAAAAATCAAATTCAATAATTATGCTGGATGTAAATTTTATTTATCATTTGACATTTGAAATTTAATATTTGCCGAACTTATCCACAGGGCTCTATTGACAATGTTCGGTGTTTGTTTGGTATCATTATATTATGAACCGAACAAAAACCGAATATAAATATTTTAATTTAAAAGGACCATTCAATGACGGCTGGATTTAATCTCCTCTGAAATCCAGCCGTCAGATGGGGGATAATTATGGAACCATTAACAAGAAGGCAAAAGGAAATATTAGATTTTATCCGTAATTTCATCGATGAAAACGGATATGCGCCTAGCTATCGTGAAATTGCCTATTACTTTGAGCTATCTTCCACCGGCACCGTCGCCGAATACATCGCTATCCTCGAAGAAAAGGGCTACCTCTCAAAAGAAGCGATGGATGCTAGATCTATCCAATTGACCCCAGCATTTGCTTCAGGTATCGAATCATTTGAAATTCCGCTTTCAGGCATGATCGACGCCGGAAAGCCGATCGAGGCCATCCGCACCAATGAAACTATCGACATTCCTCGCGACATGATGGGCAAGAAAACTTTCGCTCTCCGCGTAAGAGGGGAATCGATGATTGAAGATGGCATCCTTGACGGCGATTATGTAATCATCGAACAAACCAATTCTCCCAAAAATGGAGATATTGTTGTTGCCCTTGTTGACAATGCTAATGCCACTCTGAAGCGCTTCTATGACGAAAAAAACCAGATCCGGCTTCAGCCGGCAAATAGTTCTATGAGACCGATGCGCTTTGCCAAAAAACGCGTCACGATACAGGGAAAGGTTAGGGGAGTAATCAGAAAATTTTAAGACCTGTGCAATAATACATTTTTGTGCTAATATCCGCTTGTTGTTACACAACTGGAGGTGTTGGCAATGTCAGCGTTTTCTCTCAGGAAAACCGCCGTGAAGAAACCCGGGGCTTGTCCGATCTGTCACGATACCGGAATGCATCGGTCTGGCGGTCGAACTCGCAACTGCAGCTGCCCGAAGGGCCGCGAACTCGCCAAGAAGGAGAAGGCCAACCGCGCGGAAGCGAAGAGAGCAGCCAAGAAGAAGTAGTAGTCAGGGCCAACGCCTCGACCCGGTAACCCGCCACTTAAGGCGGGTTTGCTGGTTTATTTGACAGTATTTTTGTGTCAATATATACTATTTGTAAATGCAAACAGAAAAAAGAAAATTGATAAAATTTTCGAATTACAGCCTTTGCGTTACTTTGCCCAAATGGGTCATCCGTGAACTCAAATGGAATAAGGGTGATCTTGTGAACATGGAGGTTGATTCTGATGGCGGAACAATTCACATATCAAAGGGCAAAAAACGGGCTATCAAAACAAACACTGAGGCCAAAAATAAGGCTGGTTTACGCTGGTAAAAACTTGAAATTAATGTAAGGCGCGGCGTTTGTCGCTTTTTTAGTATCAATTTGTGATTTAATTATTTTAAAATAGAACTTCATGCGCATGTTACAGCTGCGAGGCCCCCACCTCGGGCGAAGAAGCCATTCAGGTTATGAATATCTGATAAAGCATGAAACTAGGGTAATGAAAAAGTTGAATCGAAAATTTTTTGAACGGGATGCTGAAATTGTAGCTCAAAACCTTTTGGGTAAATATTTTATGTATAAAACAAAAACAGGAATTATCGAAGGAAAAATCGTGGAAACCGAAGCTTATGGTGGGCCAGATGACCTCGCATCCCATGCTAGATTTGTGAGTAGCAGCCGCAATCAATTGATGTATGAACAAGGCGGGACATTGTATGTTTATCTGGTTTACGGAATATATTATCTTACAAATATCATCGCCGGGAAAAAAGGAAAACCCAGCGGAGTTCTAATTCGTTCGGCGGAAATTGATTCTGCTTCGTCCAATAAAGCAGCGACTGGGCCAGGCAAATTTTCACAATACTTCAAAATTAATCTTTCACACAAGGGATTGGACATTGTAAATTCAGATAAGATTTTTATTGAAGATAGGGGAAACGATATTTCCGATTCTGATATAATTAAGACGAAACGGGTCGGAGTTGATTATGCGGGCCATTCCAAAGACTGGGACTTAAGATTTTATATTAAAGACAATAAATTTATTAGCAAAAGATAATTTTGTATGGCAAAAGTTGCATTTATAAAATCAAACGATCGCAGGTATAATATCTCCAGATCTTTGTCACTTATAAAAAGCGAGATAATTTCTGGTCTTAAAAACGCTAAAAAAGTTGTAGTCAAACCGAATTGTATCGTGGATGATTTTCAGCTTGCAGCTACTCATGTTGACGCACTAGATGCGCTCCTGGACTTCATTGCTCCTTATTGCAAAAATCAGATTACCGTAGCCGAAGGGACGGGAATCGGCGATACGATGAATGCCTTTCGCAACTATGAATATTTTTCTGTACAGGAAAAATATGGTTTTGCAGCCATTGATTTAAATATTGACGAAACAGAGGAGGTAGAAGTTTTTGATCGCAACGGTCGCAAATTTCAAGTTTTGATGTCGAAAACAATTTTGGATTCAGATTACTTGATATCGCTTTGTGTACCAAAGACACACGACTCGGTGGTATATACTGGTGCAATTAAAAACGTGGCTGTTGGATCGCTTCATCGGCCTGTTGATACTTTTTCCGGTGGTATAGTTTCCATGTTTAGAACAAAACGAAACAACAAAGCATCAATCCATCAAGGATATAAATACATGAATGAAAACTTAAAAATCCTCGCATTAAAAAAAGTGCCCAATCTTGCAGTAATCGACGGCTTCGCAGCAATGCAAGGAGACGGGCCGGCACATGGCGGTGAAATGGTGCCATCTCACTGGGCTATTGCATCATCCGATGTATTATCAGCGGACATTTTGAGTATCACAATGATGGGAATCGATTTGAAGGATGTCGGATATCTAAGCTTGCTTAACGAAGAAAATCGGCCCAGTGAGCCCTTTGTTATTGGTGATGATTGGAGGTCGAATATCCTTAAGTTTAAACTCCATTCGAAATTTAATGAAATGAAAAAATGGCAATGATTTGTTCAGATTCGAGATTATGCTAAAATGTATATGTCATTAGGAGGGGTCCGCCAAGCGCGGGTTAGAAAAATGGGGATTGCCGACGATATTCGTCCTAAAAAGAATAAAAAAAAGATAGCAGAGGAATCAGAAGAGGTAAAAGAACCTGAAATCGGAGATGGTGAACTCGTATCAATTTCGCATGGCAAAGGCCATGATTTTGTTGCGTCAGATATCGAAGAGCAACTGGAGCGCGAAAAAAATGAACGCAACGAATATGATGAAGATAGTGAATATGACGAAGACAATGAGCACGAAAATATGTCGGATTATTTTTATCGCAACAGCCGAATAAAAGAGCCAAAAACAAAAAGAAAAGGTAGTTTTGGTAAATGGCTGATTTTAATATTAGTATTGGCCTTAGTCGGAATTATCATTTGGCAAAATTTGGACTCGATAAAATCATATTTCGGCATTGCCAACAGCAAAGAGAATACAAATACCGATAACTCAAACCTTTATTCTGATTTTTCCGTAAATAGTAGCAGCCAACCAACTTCTCAACCTACCGTACAAGAAAATACTACACCAAATGCCTCTTCCGACTCGACTGCCGCCGCAGAAACACCAGATAAATCAATATATACTATTTCAGTTTTGAATGGTAATGGCATCAAGGGCTCTGCGGCAGGCGTCACCAGTGCTCTAGCTAATGCGGGTTATACCGTTACCAATACCGGAAACGCACTCAAATTTTCGTATATTAATTCAATAGTTTATTACAAAACCGGAAAAGCAGATGTAGCTAACGCTATAAAGACAGTTCTTTCAGACCGGACAATCGAGTTATCTGAAGATAATACAATAACGGGTAATTATGATATCGTGATAGTCGTTGGAAAAACATAAAATGGCACGTAATAATAAAAACTTGCCTGGTATAATTATTGGAATTATAATTCTTGTGATATCCACATTGATAGCAATTATTTCTTACGTATCGACTAATGTTCAAGGAAAACCATTAATTTAAGAAAGGGATAAAAATGGAACCTGTTAACTCACTTGATCAGCTTTTCGGATATTACGACAAATTTCTCGCAAATGTTCCTGTACAATATCAGGCATTAATTTCGATTGCCCTAATAGCTTTTCTTATTTGGAATATTTACGCAATTATTAAAAACGGGCACTGGCTTCTCATTGCTTTGCTTGTTGTTGCCCTTCCCGGAACTTGGCCCGCCCTTCGGATGATTGGCAACTTTCTTTGGGCAATTATCAAGGGACTACTTATGCGAGCCTCCCTAATCTGATATATTGATCGTAAGATAAATAATTAATATTAAATTATTATTTTAATGTTGGAAAATATGAATACTTTAGAACTAATTCCTTCAAAAAAATACCTCATTCGGCTCCACAAAGGCGAAGAAATCCTTGAATCCTTAAAGTCTTTTTGTAAAGAAAACAATATCGAAAGCGGATTCGCCATGATGATTGGAGCAATCTCATCTGTAAATCTTGCTCTTTATGAACTTAACAAGAAAGAATACTTTAGAAAATCTTTTGACGGGGCCTTTGAAATTGCCTCTATGAGTGGAAATATTACTAAAATGAATGGTGAACTCATCACACACATTCATGGGATATATTCTGATAAAAATTTTGAAACAATCGCCGGGCATGTGGATAGAGCAGTTGTTTCTGCAACTTGCGAAATATTGCTTACAACATTCGAAAATAAAATATCGCGCCAAAAATCTGAAGAAATAGGCTTAAATTTATTGGATTTATAAGTTTTTTCAAAAGGAATAAAAATGTATGACATTATTATAATAGGTGGCAGTGCAGCTGGGCTCACCGCAGCAATTTACGCAACAAGAAGAGCGTTAAAAACATTGGTTTTGACAGCTGAAATAGGTGGTCTCATGGCTAAGAATTCGGAGATAGAAAATTGGCCCGGAGAGTTAAAAATCAACGGGGTAGAATTAGCAAACAGGATGAAAACGCAAGTAGAAAATTTTGGTGCAGATCTAAAACTGGAGCTTGTACAAAAAATATCCAGCGATAAAAGCGGTTTTTCAGTTGTGACAAGCAAAGGAATATATCAAGGAAAAACAATTTTACTGGCTTTTGGAAAGAGCCCTCGTGTCTTAAAGGTCCCTGGCGAGGAAAAATATCTTGGGCGAGGAGTATCATATTGCGCCACTTGTGACGCACCTTTATACCGAGAAAAAAACGTTGCGGTTATTGGTGGTGGAAATTCAGCGCTCGATGCCGCAGTTCTTCTGTCCAAAATCGCGGCGAAAGTCTATATCATTCATCGCAAATCAGAGTTTCGTGGTGATGAGTATCTAATTAAAAAAGTGACAAATAGTGATAAAATCGAAGCCATTATGGACTCCGAGCTAAAAGAAATTAGAGGCAATGAAATTGTTGGGGGTGTTGTGTTGAAAGACGGCAAAGAGATCAAAGTCGACGGAGTATTTATTGAAATCGGTTATATTGTAAACGACTCTTTGATTGAGGGAATTGTAGACATAGATCAACTCGGCCAAGTCATCGTAAATCACAACCAAGAAACATCCGTTCCGGGTATTTACGCTGCTGGCGATTTAACAAATATGCCCTTTCAACAATTGGTAATTGCTGCCGGCGAGGGAGCAACGGCCGCACTATCGGCTTATGACTACATTCAAAAGAACTTCTAAAACCAATCAGGATGATAAATTTAAAAGAGGATTAATATTCTATCTTTGCGCTTTTATCTTTATCGTTATTGCAGCTATTTTGGTTTTAACAGTTTCCCCATCCCGCACAAAACACCAAGAGCCATCTATAACGCCGCCAAATACAATTTCTGGGCTAGACTCCGAATCAAAACCAATAGATAATTCAAGCCTGGAAATTCCGGTTTTAATGTACCACTACATCCGCCAAGTCACTGATCCAAATGATTCGCTCGGAAAAAATCTCTCGGTCACCCCAGAAACATTCGATAAACAACTTGCATGGCTAAAAGATCATGGCTATGAGGCAATTACTTTCGACAAAGCCCTTGATATTTTTGCAAACAAAGAAGCAATCTCAAATAAACCCGTAATTATTACATTTGATGACGGCTACAAAGACGCATATACTGCCGCGATGCCATCCCTTCTCAAGCACAACCTGACTGGAATTTTTTACGTCATTTCCGCCTTTATAATGCGTGATCAGCATGTTTCATTCGATGATATTTCGATGATGATCGAGAATAAAATGACGATCGGTTGCCACACGCTTGATCACGTCGACCTAACAGCTGTCAACCCCGACCGCCTTCAAAGCGAGCTTGTTGATTGCAAAGAATCTCTTGCCAACGTTTACAGCATTCCAGTTTCTGATTTTTCGTATCCTTCGGGAAAATATAATGATGAAGTAGAGAATGCGGTAAAAGCCGCCGGATTCAAGACTGCAACCACGACACATTCTGGCGTCTGGAAGCAATCAGATGATCCTTATCAAATTCCTCGCATTCGCATGTCCGAATCCACCAACCTCTCAAATATTTTGAAATAATGACTTTTTCTAAGGACTACAGACTAATATATAAATATTTGTTCGCTTTTTGTTTGGTCTAATTATGCTATAATGTTTGCTATGGAAAACAAAACAACGCTATTCCGGGGCGACAGATCGCCGTTGGCTGATAAGCTGCGCCCAATTGATTTTAGTGAATATGTCGGGCAGGAACACATCTTAGCTAAAGGTAAACTTTTAAGGCGAGCGATAGATGCTGATCGCCTTCCATCACTAATTCTTTGGGGACCTCCGGGAAGCGGAAAAACAACTTTAGCAAAGATTATCGCACGCAAAACTAATTCCAATTTTTTTACATTGTCCGCCGTTTCCAGCGGAGTTGCCGATGCAAAATTAGTGATTAAAAAGGCCGAAGAGGACCTAACGGGTTTCGGCAAAAAAACCATTCTTTTTGTTGATGAAATCCATCGCTTCAACAAAGCCCAGCAGGATATATTTCTGCCCTATATTGAAAACGGGACCATTATTTTTATTGGTGCAACCACTGAAAATCCTTCTTTTGAGGTTAACTCGCCACTTTTATCAAGAACTCGCGTCTTTCACCTTCGTGAACTCACATCAGACAACATAAAAACACTGCTCAAAAATGCAACAAATAAAATCAATAAAAAAGAATTAAATTTAGAAAATATCAAATCAAAAATTTCTATTACCAACGAAGCTCTCAAACATATAGCGGAATTATGCGAGGGAGATGCTAGAGATGCGTACAATGCCCTTGAGTTGGCAATTTTAACAACTCCCGCAAAAAGAGGTGAGATTATCATCGATGAAAAAATTGCCGACGATGCGATTCAAGAAAAATTCATCCGTTATGACAAGGGGTCAGATGGCCACTATGACGCTATTTCTGCTCTTCATAAGTCGCTTCGTGCTTCCGATATTGACTCTTCATTGCATTACACTGCTCGAATGCTGGAAGCGGGCGAGGATCCTTTGTATATAGTCCGGCGCCTGGTCCGATTTGCTTCCGAAGATATCGGGGTAGCTGATCCGATAGCATTGATCTTGGCCACATCATGCGAGCGAGCCGTATCATTCGTAGGAATGCCTGAAGCTTCACTTGCAATCGCAGAAGCGGTCATTTATCTAGCAAACGCCCCCAAATCTCGTGCTGTTGATAGCGCTTATGCATCTGCGCTTGACGATGTCAAGAACAAGCGCCTTGACCCGATTCCACTTGACATTCGTAACGCTCCGACCAAGATGATGAAGGATTTTGGCTTTGGGAAAGGTTATGAAATGTATTCAAAAAAATCTCATCTTCCCAAAAATCTGAAGGACAAAAAATATTGGCACGAAGACTAATTTATCGTAGAATATAACTAATAACTTAAAACTAAAAGCTAATAACCAAAGGTATTCTATTTCGTTTTTAGTTGTTACATATTAGTTATTAGCATATTTTGTGAGGGGTTTTGTTATGGATGATATCTATCTTGATTCGAGAAATGTTGGCGATGTTGAACCGCCAAAAAAGAAAAAGGGGATACTGACTCGAATTCGAGTTTTTTTCAAAAATCCTAAAAAAAGGTTAATTTTTATCATAGTTACCGGAATTGTTCTCATCGCTGCCGCAGTTACTGGCTATTATTTTTACATGAAAAATACCAGCAAGGGAACGGATGGAACAAACCCAATAAATAAAGATTTCCAGGTTGAAAACCCAACATACCAAGCTGTTCTTGATGGAATCATGGTTGCAAACCAAGAGGCCGCAAGCTTGCATCCTCTGGGCATAATCATTGAAAATCATACGGATGCGCGACCGCAAGCTGGATTGACTTCGGCGAGCATTGTTTATGAGGCCATTGCCGAAGGAGGCATTACCAGATTTCTTGCCCTGTTTGGTGAAAATGAAGTTGATAAAGCCGGGCCGGTAAGATCTGCCAGAACATATTTCGTTGATTGGGCACATGGATACAATGCCTTTCTCGCCCATGTCGGCGGCAACATGGATGCACTCGACAAAATTAAGGCTGAGCATATTCTTGATCTTGACCAGTTTGCTTATTCAAAACCTTACTGGCGCGAAAAAGGATTAAGAGTTTCTTCGGAACACACAATGTTTACATCAACGGAAGGGCTAAGGGCACAAGCAAACTCGAATAAATACACGACAGATAATAATTTTAAGGTGTTTAACTTTAAAGATGATCCCAAACCTGATTCTGCGGAATTCACTGCTTTGCCAGCATCACAAACAATTTCGATAAATTATGGCAATGCAAATTATAATGCCGCCTTCTCGTATGACAAAGCAACTAATTCATATTTGCGCTCTCAGGCAGGAAAGCCTCACACAGATCGGGTTACCGGCAAGCAAATAAACCCAAAAAATGTAATTATTATGACCGTAAACAGAAAATCAACGGTTACCCGGATCAACGAACAAGGATACATCATGGATGTCATAGGGGAAGGAAAAGCGCAAATTTTTCTCGATGGCAAAGAAATCGATGGAAAATGGAAAAAAACCTCTGCCTCTGAGCGCGAAATTTTTTATGATTCAGAAGGAAAAGAAGTAACTTTTAACCGCGGTCAATTTTGGATCAGTATCATTTCCCCGGAACTAAGCGTTAGTGTACAATAATAAATAGCGAAAGAATGTGATTTGAGAAATGCGATATGAGGTTAACTAACCAGTAAGCTCATCTCTCAAAACTCATCTCAAAACAATCTTAAGGAGGGTTTTATGGCAAAGATACAAGATATAGTTGGCAGAGAAATCCTGGATTCACGAGGTAACCCAACAGTTGCATGCAAGGTCACCCTGGACGATGGAAGCTTCGCAACCGGGTATGTAGCCTCCGGAGCCTCCACGGGGCAGTTTGAAGCTTTGGAACTTCGTGATGGTGATGAGAGCCGCTATCTGGGTAAGGGTGTACTAAAAGCAGTTTCAAACGTAAATGAGCTCATAAAACCAGCACTTGTTGGCCTTGAATCGGCCAGCCTTTCTGTTATTGATAAAAAAATGATTGAACTCGATGGCACAAAAAATAAGTCGAAATTAGGAGCAAATGCCATGCTCTCTGTATCGCTTGCCTCCGCCAAAGCAATTGCAAAAAGCGAGAAGAAAGAGCTCTTCGAATATTTAGCACCCCTGATGAATGAAAAGGTTGATGATCTTACAATACCAATTCCATTTTTAAATATCTTGAACGGCGGAAAACATGCAATCGGCTCCACAGATTTTCAAGAATTTATGATAGTGCCAATTAAATTTGAAAAATTCAGACGTGCAATCCAGGCCGGCACTGAAATTTATCATGCCCTTGGTAAAATTCTGGATGAGCGAAGCTACCAACCGCTTGTCGGAGATGAAGGTGGATTTGCGCCCTCACTTTTTTCCAATGAGCAGGCGATGGAACTTTTGATGATGGCAATAAAAGACGCTGGATACCACGCCGGAGAAGACGTCTTTATTGCACTGGATCCGGCTGCTTCAAGATTTTATTCAGGAGATATATATCAGCTTCATCGCGAAAATCGCTCCCTGATCAGCTCGGAGATGATTGAATTTTACGAAACTTGGATTGAAAAATTTCCAATCATTTCCATTGAAGATGCGCTGGATGAAAATGACTGGGATAATTGGGGAGAATTGACCAAGAGAATAGGGGATAAGATCGAGCTCATTGGGGATGACCTTTATGCTACAAACAAAGACCTGCTTAAAAAAGGAATTGAACATAATGCTTCAACGGGCATATTGATTAAGCCAAATCAGATCGGCACGTTGTCTGAAACCATTGAAACTATCGAAATGGCAAAGCAAGCTGGATTTAAAATAATTATTTCTCATCGTTCAGGCGAAACAGAAGATGCTTTTATTGCAGATTTGTCGGTCGCCGCAAACTGCGGTGCAATAAAATCCGGGGCACCTGCACGCAGCGAGCGCACAGCTAAATACAATAGATTGATGGAAATTGAATCTATTTTAGGTGACAAAGCAAAGTATGCTGAGTGGGACTTACTGGAATCAGCAAAGCAAGAAGTTGCGTTCTAAATAACTACAAAGAAAAAACCCCGAGTAATCGGGGTTTTTTCTTTTTTTGTTTATTTACAGGCTATTCACAATTGACATAACCTTGTTGTAATAAGACGTTGAAGGATTATATCCCCACAAAGCCTTTTTCACATTAGGGTAACCACAAGCCTTAAGGTAAGCAGCAGCAGAGTAAATTGCGTCTTCCACATTGTGGATATCAGCTATTCCATCGCCGTTACCATCTACGCCATGTCTACGAAAAGTAGAAGGCAAGAACTGCATCGGGCCGGTAGCACCTGAAGGGTTACTCTTAAAAGTCGATCCAGAGCATCCGGTTTCGACATAGTGGATGGCATTTAAAAGCCTCCAGTCTACGCCGTAAATAGCCTCAGCTCTTTTGTATATGGACACGAAGTCCGAAGGGTCAACATAGGTGATTCTGGTACCGCGGGAGACAGTCTGTCTCGCTTTGGCAGTGGCTTCAGCCTTAGCCTTAGCTTCGGCTTCAGCAGTCTCACGAGCCTGTCTTTGTACCATAGATTCACCAGGAGTAATTTCCGGTTTGTTTTCATTGATAGCCAAAATTTTGTGTGATGAGGTATCGAGTTTGATCCCGATTTCCTGTTTGTTGATAGTTCCGTTGTCAGCCTTTGCAACTCCGAAGGAGGCGACGGCGACAAGCAGAACAGCTATGAACATAGTGGCATTTATAGACGCCGATATGCTCATATGATCATTAGTATTCTTCTTACGAAGAAGCATTAGTTTCACTGGAAGTTCGGCTTGGCGAGGGTCGTGGAAATAAGCCTTGGTCCAGATACCATTTTAATTAAAAAATCTCACGAATTCGCGAGACGATATATATCTTAGCATATACTACTAATCTTGTCAAGGGGTAAAATCGGCCAAAATGAAGCTAAAATCAGGAGAAAATTCCTCACAAAAGAGAAAACCGGTCGCGTAATACGACCGGTCCCGGTTTTCCCTTCATTTTTCGGATAAGAATGCTGCCAGCTAGCGACATGCTGGGCACTTCACTGACGACTCCAGCACCTCGACAATCGTGTCCAGAAACATCGACTGAAGCTGGCGCAACCCCTCCTGTGTTTCAAGGAGATCTCGTACCGACCTCGTTACTCGGTGGCCACACCTCGTGTAGAGCACCGTCGTCTCCTCGCCGAAGCGATCAAGAATCTCTCGCCTCGTAACAGACTCCCGTTCTCTCGCTTTCGTTTCTTCTCTCTGCATAATATTCCCCCCTTTCAGGCAACCACACATTAGCACCATTATGTAAGCACATCAACACCAATTCAACTGGTTAGGTATGCTATAATGCGCATATGAGAGACAATGACTGGCTTGAGGCTAAATTGGATTACATGATCAAAAAACATTTTCCGGATGTTAATTTCAAAAACCCTGTGTTTATTCATTTTGGAAGATGTGCAAGAACACGGCTCGGCAGCATAAAAAAGGTCTATCCAAAATCGCTTGTAGCCAAACTGAAGGGCAATTTCTCGAGCGTAATTACTATGAATGGGCATTTTCGAGATGAAAATATTCCGGAATACAATATAGACGCGGTTATTGCTCATGAGCTTTGCCATTATGCACACGGGTTTTCCTCTCCGCTGCCACAGATGACTACCCATCCACATCGTGGCGGTATAGTTGATAAAGAAATGGTCAAACGTGGATTTGGAGATACCCTCAAAAAACAGAAGAAGTGGTTTAAAGAAAATTGGATCAGTTATCTAAAAACTAATAACCCCTAAGGGGCCTCTTTGAGGCTAATAACCTAAGGAAAAATTTATGCCCGAAGATTGTATTTTTTGTAAAATTGCGAAAAAAGAGATTCCAACCGAGATTGTATTTGAAGATGAAGACTTTATTGCTTTTAAAGATGTCAAGCCGAAAGCCCCAATTCATGTCATCTTAATTCCCAAAATGCACATTGGGCCGCATTTTTCGGTCTCTGAGGAGCATGGTGAACTTTTGGGTAAGATGATGATTGCGGCTGCCGAGATTGCCAGAATAGTCGGGGTTGATAGATCCGGCTATAGGCTAGTCATGAATTCTGGGCCAGATTCAGGAATGGAAATTGATCATCTGCACATGCACATTTTGGGCGGTGGGCAACTTGGCCCGATCGCCTAGGTTGTAAAACAACCTATTTTCTGTTATAGTAATTTTGTTTTATTCTAGCTCATTCTCAAATAGTTAAATTCAATATTTTTGAGATTTGAAATTTGAGATTTGAAATTTCTTGAGAGGTGGTGATATTTTTGATCGAGGTTAAAAGAAAGAACGAAGAGCGATTTGATGTTATGCTTCGAAGATTCAACCGCGAAGTTCAGCAAAGTGGTATTCTTTCTGTTGCAAAAGAAAAAAGATACTTCAAGAAAGAAGATAATCGCGGAAAAATTCGAAAATCAGCAATTCGTAAACGATATATTCAATCCCTGAAGCGCGGATATTAATTTTACAAGGACTAATATGGCCTTAAGCGAGCAAATAAATACCGATTTTATCGCTGCCTATAAAGATAAAGATGAAGCTAAATCATCCGTTTTAAGAATGCTTAAAAGCTCAATTAAAAACGAGGAAATAGCCCAAAAAACCAGCCTAAGCGATGATGATGTAATTAAGATTATCCAACGTGAAATCAAGCAGAGAAATGATTCAATAGCAGAATACGACAAGGGAGGAAGGCCTGATCTTTCAGAGAAAGAAAAGGCAGAAATCGACATTTTGAACAAGTATTTACCAACCCAGCTTTCTGATGATGAGATCGAAGCGATAGTTAGAAAAGTTGCCGAAAACGAGAGCGACTTCGGTAAAATTATGGGCGCCGTGATGCCTCAAGTAGCAGGCAAGGCTGACGGTAATCGTGTCTCTGCTGTTGTTCGCAAAGTTCTCAAGTAAATGAAAAAAATAAAAATAGAAATTAAATATCTTGCTGTTTTTTCCATGCTTCTTGCGTGCGTGTTTTTTGTTTCTTTTTTAATTGTTAACTCGATTAATAATTATTTTGATTCCCTGGCCGTAAGAATACTTCTGATGGCGATTCTCGCAATTGTATTTTCTGTGATAATTTCATACGGCCTCTCAATACTTTCGACTACGGTTAAAGACGCAATGATCACATTGCGCCGGATGCTAACCGTTCAAAACTTATCCAATCCTCTCCTTATGAAGCTTGCGGAAAAAGCACCTGGCACATACCACCATTCCATGAACGTCTCAAATATCGCACAAAATGCCGCTAGAAAAATCGGCGCTAATTCGCTTCTTGTACGCACAGCATCGTATTATCATGACATCGGCAAGCTCAAAGACCCAGGGACCTTTATTGAGAACCAATCTCACAATGAAATCCCTCAAGATGAAAATGCAGAGTATATTCGTAACATCGCAAAAAGAATTATCTCTCACGTCACAGAAGGCATTAAGGTTGCAAAAGACAATTCACTTCCTGAAGAAATCATCGATCTCATCGCCGAACACCATGGCACCACCCGGGTCTTGTACTGCTTTGAAAAAGCAAAAGAGCGGGGCCTTAAAATCAAGCGAACTGATTTTCGCTATCCCGGTCCGGTTCCTCAGTCGCCAGAATCGGTAATCTTAATGTTGGCTGATTGTGTCGAAGCCGCAGCCAGGGCTTCAGAAAATTTATCACATGCAACAATCAAAAAAATAGTTGAATCTACAATCGAAGAAAAACTTGCTGAGAAACAAATTGGTAGAGCAAACATCTCCGAAACAAACCTTGCAAAAATTAAAAATTCTTTAATTGAATCACTAGATGCAATATACCACCAAAGAATAAAACTGGAACAAGAATGAAAGTCGAAATCATTGGCAAGGGAGGCCTAGAAAATAAAGAGATTGTTGAATTTATTGATGATATCTCTAAAAAAATTGGAATCGCCACAACCGACGCAATACTCGAAATTGTGTTCGTGTCAGAAGATGAAATACGGAAGTTAAATTCAACTTTTCGAAAAATTAATAAAGAAACTGATGTATTGTCTTTTCCGCAGATTTCAATCAATGGAAATATTCCGATATTTGGATCGATTGTTATTTGCGAAAAAATCGGTAAAGATAGGGGAGAGACCACAGAAGAACTACTTTCACATGGTTTCCTTCATCTTACTGGATACGACCACGAAACAAATCAAAGTAAGTGGGATGAAATAGAGGCAAAAATTACATGAAAAGATTTGATTTTAAAAAATTTATTCGAAGTTTTCACTATGCGTTTCGGGGCGTAATCAGACTGCTTCTTACCGAACAAAATGCACGGATACACCTGACGCTCACCATTGTTGCTGGGATTCTCGCATATTTATTTGGCATCACCAGAGTAGAAGCGGCAATTTTATTTATCGCCGTAATTATGGTCTTTGCCATGGAAATCATCAACACATCGTTTGAAAAGCTGTGCGATTTAATAGACCAAAACCATAATCCTATTATTGCTAGAGTAAAAGACGGCATGGCCGGCGCAGTATTGATTGCTTCAGTTATTGCCGCAGTAGTTGCCTTTATTATTTTTGTACCGTACCTAAGAGATATTGTTCACTAAATGCCTTGCACAGAATTTGGCTATGAGGTAGACTTTAACTGATAGCATTTCGCTGGTTTTGTATATTCAATTATAAAATTGATTTGGAGAGGGAGTTTATGGCTAGAGAAAATATATCTGTCGGACTAGATATAGGCAGCACTAAAGTTACAACATGTGTCGGAAAATTTGAAGATAATGGTGTCGATATTATCGGAATCGGAAAAGCGCCAAATCAGGGTATGAGAAAAGGGGCAATAGTCGATATCGAAGAGACAGTCTCAGCTATATCCGCATCACTCGAAGAAGCTGAGCGCATGGCTGGAATGCCAATTACTTCTGCGGTCATCGGTATAGACGGAGCCCATATCGAGTCTGAAGATAGCAAGGGAGTCATAGCTGTTTCGCGTGCTGATGGCGAAATAACCGAGACGGATATCGAGAGGGTGATCGAAGCTGCACGAGCTATTCCAAATAAACCAAATAGAGAAGTCCTGCATGTTATTCCAAAAACTTACATAATCGATGGCCGAGACGGGGTTAAAGATCCGATTGGGATGCAAGGCATCAGGCTTGAGCTCGACGCACACATTATCTCCACCTCAACAAATGCAATTAAGAGCACGATAAAGTGTGTGGAACAATCCGGTCTCACACCGGTTGAAGTGGTTTTTTCACCTCTTGCAACCTCCAAATTACTTCTTTCGAAGCGCCAAATGGAAATTGGCGTCGTTCTTATCGATATCGGTTCAGCCGGTACATCATATGCCGTTTTCGAAGAGGGTGATTTGATATCCTGTGGCGTAATTCCTATTGGCTCGTCTCATATTACAAATGACGTTGCTATCGGTCTTCGCACAAGTTTGGATGTAGCGGAACTTCTTAAAATCAAACACGGCTATGCTCTTCCTGACAAAGTTGCCGAAAAAGAAGAAGTCCGGCTGTCGACTTTTGACAAAAAAGACGAGGGAGTTGCTTCTGTTAGATATGTCTCCGAAATCATCGAGGCAAGGTTAAATGAAATATTGCAGATTGTTCAAGATAAGCTCAAGGTTATCGGCAGAGACGGCACTCTTCCAGCTGGAGTAATACTAACAGGCGGCGGCGCGAAAATCGAAGGATTGGTTGAGCTTACGAAGGAAACATTGCGTCTGCCGGCACAGATCGGAACCCCACTTCCTGAGATCAAAGGACTTGTTGACAAGCTAGATGATCCAGTATATGCTACAAGCGTAGGTTTGATGCTGTGGGGGCAAGGAAGCGGACATACGCGCGTTTTTGCTGACACACATAACATGTCGGGAGCTCTTAAAAGAGCCCGAGATTTTCTGAAACAATTTCTTCCATAATTAATAACGGATGGGGTAAGAAAGAGGCGCAATGGTTGAAAAACCAAGTTCTGAACTAGAGAACTTTGCCGTAATAAAGGTTATTGGCGTAGGCGGATCTGGAGGATCGGTTCTTACACGTATGATCAATTCCAAGCTTAGAGGCGTGGAATTTATTGCTATTAATACGGATGCGCAGGCCCTTGCCTTTAATGAATCCCCGGTTAAAATTCAAATTGGTAAAGACACTACAAGGGGTTTGGGTGCAGGCGCAGATCCCGAGGTTGGGCGAAAGGCGATTGAGGAAAACAAAGAAGAGGTGTACGAGGCCCTTAAGGGCGCCGATATGGTATTTGTTACTTGCGGAATGGGTGGTGGTACTGGCACTGGCGCAGCCCCATTCGTCGCCGATATTGCAAAAGAACTCGGAGCGCTCACTGTCGGTGTCGTTACAAAACCTTTTTCGTTTGAAGGGCAGAGACGCAAAAAAATTGCTGAAACTGGCATTTCCGAAATGAAAGATAAAGTCGACACGATTATTACCATTCCCAACGACAGGCTTCTTCAAGTCATCGACAAAAAAACATCATTATTTGACGCATTTGGAGTAGTAGATGATGTTTTGCGTCAAGGTGTTCAGGGTATTGCTGACCTCATTACTTTACACGGCATTATCAATGTTGACTTCGCTGATGTAAAGGCAATTATGTCCGATGCGGGTTCAGCTCTTATGGGTATTGGTCATGGATCAGGCGATAATAGGGCAATTGAAGCAGCACGTGCAGCAATCGATTCTCCTCTTCTAGAGCTTTCAATCGACGGGGCAAAAGGAATTCTCTTTAATATTACCGGTGGCCCTGATCTCGGCATGTACGAAATCGACGAAGCCGCCAAAGCGATTACCGAAGCAGCAGATGCAGATGCAAATATTATTTTCGGCGCCATCATAGACGAAGCTATGCAAGGAGAAGTTAAGATCACCGTTATTGCCACAGGTTTTGAATCTGATCACACCAAAATTCAACGCACGCCAATCTTACAAGAAAGCAGGCCAACAGAAATTCCTTCTTCTCAAATAATCCGACGCGAGGAACGAGAACCGCAGATCGCCATGGAGCCTGAAACTAAAGTTGATCGCGGAATGGACGAAGACGATGAAGACGAACTAGAAGTCCCGGCATTTATAAGGCGAAAACTCAAATAATTACAATATACAAAAAGTAGCCTGAAACACGGCTATTTTTTGTATTGACATACTAGATATAGTTTTTTAAACTATATCTACAACTAATAACTGAAAACTAAAAATCCCTAAGGGGGCCCTTTGGGGCCTAAAAACGAACGGTAAAATTTCATTCGGCTATTGGTTATAAGCTATTAACTTTAAGCTAAACTATGTTGTGCCCTTATTGTAAAAAATCAGATACATCCGTTCTTGACTCTCGAGATGAGATCTCATTTGTGAGGAGGAGGCGAGAGTGCCTTTCATGCTCAGCAAGATTTACCACTTATGAACGCATCGAGCTTCCAAAACTCAAAGTTGTAAAACGCAACGGAATGCGTGAAGAATACTGCCGAACAAAACTTGCAAAAGGCATAACTATTGCACTCGAAAAACGCCCGTTCTCTGAGCCACAAATCGATGAAATTGTTTCTGAAATTGAACTTGAATTAATGAAGGCTGGGAAACGTGAAATTGGCTCAAAAGATATCGGAAATATTGTAATCAAAAAGTTAAAATCAATTGATGGCGTGGCGTATTTGAGATTTTTGTCGGTATACAAAAAATTTGCCAGTGCTAATAAATTTCAAGTTGAAGCTGAAAAATTAAATTTAGATAAATAAAGGAGCCAAATGGATGAAAAAAAGGGCAATGAATTGATTCATCTCGGGAAAGACAATTTTGAGGAGATTATAAATGGCGGCAAGCCAGCCCTGGTTGACTTCTCCGCAACTTGGTGTGGACCATGCCAAATGATGGCTCCGATTCTTGACGAGATTGCAAAAGAGGAAGATTCGTTTGTAACAGCCAAGCTTGATATCGATGATGCTCCGGAGATCGCCGCCAAGTATCACGTGATGTCGGTGCCTAGCTTTCTAGTGTTTGTGGGCGGGGAAGAAAAAGGCAGGATGATGGGCGCAATGGCCAAAGAAGGTTTGGTTGAAAAAGTCAAAGATTTGTTAAAATAGCCCAGCTATCGCAGGCTTAAACCATGCCTGTTGTAAAATAATACTATTGACAAAGTCTCACAATTGTGTTATCTTGGAAGAGTTGACAATTTCCGGTATAAAAAATAACCGGTGAGCGTCAAGGTTCTTTATATCTGAAGGCCCCAAAACCTGCAAAGGTGGCGGGGCTTTCGATTTTTCAAAGCTGCGTTTCCCATCGTGAATGGAAATATTCCAAATACGATGGGCAGCACAGCCTGAAGTCGCAGCAAACAACACAGCAAAGGAAGATGCATGATGCGTTATGTGAAGATCATACTGGCTGCATGGTTGGTGGGATTCATGGTAGCCTACGGGCTTTCCTTCATCCCACCTCGAGGAGAGATCCTCGACAACATCCTTCCGCCCCATGATATGGGCGGGAAGTGGGAGTTGACCGTCAACTCCACTCCTTGGCACGGTATCAACGCGTGCAAGTGGGAGTGGTGGGTCGACGATGAAACCCCCACAAACATCGAAAGGTCATTCCTCGTTCGCGGCAGCACCGCTGCCAAGGTCGAAGGAAGGGCGAGCTACTACGGCCTCGTGCTTGGTGGCTTCCGCCCGTGGATTAGTGCAGTTGGTTGGGGAGCGTTCTTTCTCTGGCTCATCACTTTTGGCCTGCTACGGCAGAACAGAGTCAAGCCAGGAAGGGAATTGTCTTCTTCCCAACGTCGCGCCCAGTCGCCTTGGCGCGACAGCCGTCGGCAATCAGTAGCACGAATCCGGCAAAAACGCGCTGTTGTCAAGGCCGTTAACCAGATTCCGATTGACGACTAAGTCGCTCACAGCAGAATGTCTGAGTAGACAGGCGTATCGCGCGACCGTTCATATACGGCATGCGTACCGCTCATCGAAAAGCCAACTGCCGGAGTACATGTCAGTGATCGCAATCGTACACCATTCGTACGCAGCGGACACTGATGTCACAAAGCCTCTCCCGGGCTTAACAGGGATTTCCAACGAGACCGCCCTCCATAGCGGTCTCGTTTTGCGTCTATTTTGATAAGATTCAATATCGAACTGATTTACCTGCACCCTAATACCCCAATCAAACATATACCTCAATAATGTTTAATTTCTTCAACATCAACACTAAACCTTGAAAACGTAGCAATTCTTCCGCGGTCGCGACAAAAGTGTTACGTTCTGTATCCAAAGATCTTGAAGGAAATTTCATCAGCATATTCACAAATATTGCTATTCCACCAACGAGAGACTCCACGACAAGGGTAAAAAAATTACTTTCTTGCTATAATTATTCTATGCAGCAAAAAATCGATTTCAATTCATCCTGTGGTCCATCGAATATACTAGACGGGCTTAATACCGAGCAGAAAAAAGCAGTCACCCATAAATCTGGCCCGCTTTTGATTATTGCCGGAGCAGGAACAGGTAAAACGAGTGTAATCACGCGCAGAATCGCTTATCTGATCGAACAGAAACTTGCCAAGCCTTCGGAAATTTTAGCCCTTACATTTACTGAAAAAGCCGCGTCCGAGATGGAAGAGAGGGTGGACCAGCTTGTTCCTTATGGATATACCGATATGTGGATATCTACCTTCCACGCCTTTGGCGACAGGCTTTTGCGCGATTTTGCCATCGATCTCGGCCTTCCTGCCAACTTCAAAGTACTTTCAGGTACGGAACAGGCGATATTTATGAGGCAGAATATTTATGCATTTGACCTCAATTATTTCCGACCGGTTGCGAACCCGATATCACACATTTCAGCGATGCTTTCACATTTCTCACGATTAAAAGACGAATTGATCACACCTGAAACTTATGTTTCTTGGGCACAGAAAATAGAATCAAAAATCAAAACCCCAAAGGGGTCCCTTCGGGATCACAAGTTTGATGATCCGACAGGTGCAGAAAAAACGCTCGAACTTGCCCATGCCTACCAGAGATATTGTGATCTCATGATTCAGGCGGGAAATCTTGATTATGGGGATCAGATTTTCTTAAGCTACAAATTACTCTCGGAAAATAAAAAAGTTCTCGCCGAATGCCAAACAAGATTTAGACATATTCTCGTTGATGAATATCAAGACACAAATCATGCTCAAAATGAGATTATAAAGCTGCTGGCATCCAAGGATAAAAATATTACGGTCGTTGGTGATGACGATCAATCAATTTATCGTTTTCGCGGAGCCTCAATCTCAAACATTTTGGACTTTGCCGAAACTTACAAAAACACCACCCAAGTAGTTCTAAATACAAATTATCGTTCAACTCAAGAAATTTTGGATTCATCATACAAACTCATACAAAACAACAATCCAGATCGCCTGGAAGTTAAGAATAAAATTAACAAACGTTTAATTTCTAAAACACACGGGGTAAGTCCAGAACTTTTGTTTTGTGATACACTTTCGTGTGAAGCTGATACCTTGGTCAAAAAAATTACTAATCTTAAAGCCCAAGAAGGTTATAAATATAATGATTTTGCTATTTTAGTTCGCGCCAATAATCAAGCAGAGCCATTTATTCAATCTCTGAACATGTCGGGGATTCCCTACATGTTTTCCGGTGCATCCGGGCTGTTTGAGCAGCCAGAGATCAAAATGCTCGTCTCATTTCTGAAATGTCTAGTTTACACTGATGACAATCTTGCATTTTATCAGCTTGCCACCAGTGAATTATATGGAATCTCACATGACTCAATTGCCGATTTTTACACTTTGGCAAAGAGGGGAAACAGATATTTAAAATCACTCATTAAATCATATATAAGTAAGCCAGCTGAGCTCAATTTTGGCGAATCCGAGAGAGATAAATTAGTAGAATTGATTTACGATATTGACAATTTTGCCAATCGTAAAAATGATCCTGTGGGCGAAGTTTTATATGAATATTTAACAGAAAAAAAATATCTAAAGAAGCTGAGTAAAAATCCAAGCGTTGAGGACGAGCTTAAAATACATAATATTGCCAAATTTTTTGATCGAATCTCCGAATTCAATCATTCATCAAACGAGAGGGGAGTGCTGAAATTTTTGGAAAACCTCGAATTGATTCTTGAGGTTGGAGACGAGGTCATTTCTTCTGACATTGATCCCGATATTGATGCGGTTAATATTTTAACCGCACATGCCGCTAAAGGATTGGAGTGGCCAGTGGTTTTCATTGTAAATTGCGTTGCCGACCGATTTCCATCTCGCAACAAGCGCGATCCACTACCGATACCCGAGGATCTTATTCACGAACATCTACCGGAAGGCGATTTTCACCTCGAAGAAGAACGAAGGCTGTTTTATGTTGCTGCAACAAGAGCTAAAGAATATCTCTACCTCACAGCCGGCGAGGATTATGGCGGCAAAAGAGCAAAAAAATTATCCCAATTTGCACTCGAACTTCTTGATGAACCAAATTCGGGAAAATTAAAAAACAAACTTAAACCGTTGGAAAAAATTGAACGATTCAAAAAGTTGGAGTTAAATCACGCTAAATTACCCAATAAATTTAAATCTGAAATTATTAAACTTTCTCGTCAGCAAATTGACGACTATTACTCTTGTCCAAAGAAATTTTATTATGCCCACATTATTAAAATACCACTTTTGGAAAATCACTATTTAATGTACGGCACAGCGGTTCATGCCGCACTCGACCATTATTTCAGCCGCAAAATTTCAGGAGAAAACCCGACGCTCTCACAGCTTCTCGAAGATTATAATCAGGCATTCCGCAATGTCGGCTTCATAACTCGCGAACAGGAAGAACTGCGTAAGAAGCAGGGGATAGAGACGCTTTCCAAATTCTACGATGAAGATCGAGCGGAGAATTTGATCCCGACCGAGGTTGAAAAGATTTTTGAGTTTTGCGAAAACAATGTCAAAATAAATGGACGCTATGACCTTGTTTATAGAACAGGTGATAATGCCGAAATCCGCGATTTCAAGACCTCGAGTGTCCTTACACAGAAAGACGCCGATCGCAGAATCAAAGATTCTACCCAGATGATGATTTATGCCTTGGCTTGGTATGAAAAATATAAAACCATCCCAAAAACAACTCTTCACTTCATCGAATCAGGGCTGAAAGGAGAAATATTCTTCAAAGAAGCGGATCTTACAAAAACCAAGGACATGATTTTTGATGTTGCCGACGGAATCCGCAAGAATATCATGAACGCCAAGCCTGATTATAACAACTGCAAAAACTGCCCCTATAAGGATATCTGTCCGGATGCGATTTGACTTTAAATACTTTATGGACTTGACGAACTTCATAGACTTTTGACTATTATGTGTTTGGTATTTGTTCGGGATTATTTATCTGATATAATTACTTTGTTTGTAATTAAATTCCGAAGGAAATATGACCAACACAATCTTAATAATCATAGCCGTATTTCTTGCCGCAATAATTGGTACCGTTATTGCTAATGTTTTGATTAGAAAACGCAATTCTATACACGATTCAAGCCTTGACGATAGAATATCCAGGCTGGCAAATGAAGCACTCGACATGAATTCCAAAAGGCTTATCGAATTATCAAAAGAAATGCTCAATGCTGAAAAAAATGAGATCAAAACCGACCTTGAGGGCAAAAAATCGGCCATTTCAAGCCTAATCGATGAAATTCGCAAAGATATCCGCAAGAACGAAGAACGGATTACAAAAAGCGATGATGAACGTTTAAGATCATTTTCCGCACTGCAGAACGAGCTTAAGTCTTATAAAGAAATTACTGGAGACCTGAAGCTTTCAACCGACAAACTAAAGGAGCTCCTATCCAACAACCAGATGAGGGGAGCTTTCGGCGAACAAGTTGCCGAAGATCTCTTAAAGATGGCTGGGTTTGTGATTGGGCAAAGCTATACTCGCAATGAAACACAAAAAACGGAATCTACCCGGCCGGATTTTACGATATTATTGCCTGATAAAACAAAAATTAATATCGATGCCAAGTTTCCGTATAATTCACTTGTTAAATACGTTGAGGCGCAGTCCAAAACCGAGAAAGAACGCTTTATGCGGGATTTCAAACAGGATGTCAAAAATAAAATTAAACAAGTATGCACGCGTGACTACATCAACCCCGCAGAAAAAACAGTTGATTTTGTCATTCTTTTTATTCCCAACGAAATGATATTTTCATTAATATATGACAAGATGAACGATGTTTGGGAAGAGGCAATGAGGAAAAAGGTCGTGCTAGCCGGGCCATTCAGCTTTACGGCAATTTTGCGTATGGTGAAGCAAGCATATCAAAATTTTCAATATCAAGAGAATCTGCAACATATTATCGGTTTAATTCAACAATTCGACAGCGAATATCAAAAATATTCGGCTGCCGTGGATACACTGGGCGATCGCATATCTTCGACCTCAAGGCAATTTGATTTAGTAGCAAATACACGGGATAAAAAATTATCAAGCGTAGTCGATAAAATTAAAAGCCATAATATCATCGAGGCAGGGGATACAGATATTAAGAAAATAGCTTCCGATGAAGAATAAAGTTTTTATCAATTTTGATAATTCTCATAGCAAAAGGGCTGATGCTTTTCTTGCTGACAAGTACCCGGAATACTCACGGGCTTATTTTCAGAATCTTATTACATCGGGAAAAGTATTTGTCAATGGTGAACAAATTAAACCAAGCCACAAACTGATTTCTAGCGATCTAATAGAAATCGATTTTATTGAATCCAGTGCTGAATATGACCTAAAACCGGCTGATATTAAGCTCGACATTTTATTTGAGAATGATGACGTGATCGTGATAAATAAACAGCCCGGCCTCGTGGTCCATCCTGCCGCCGGAAATAAAGAAGGAACTCTGGTTAATGCGCTTATTTATCATTTTCCTATGATCAAAAAGGCTGTATATGACAAGAATTCTGAAGTTTCGAAGATACGCCCAGGGCTCGTTCATCGGCTAGACAAGGACACTTCGGGAGTTTTGATTGTTGCAAAAAATACGAAAGCAATGCATTCGCTTTCACGGCAAATCCAAAACAGAAATGTTGTAAAGAAGTACTGGGCACTATGTTTTGGTTGGCCGAAAAACGAAAAAGGAGTGCTCATAAATTATCTCGGGCGACACCCCAAAAACAGAAAGCTCATTGCTGATGTAGGGGAGACCAAAGGCAAACAAGCCATATCTAATTTTTGTCTGATACATTCTTATAGGCACCTAAAGGAACAAATCTCTCTGATTGAATTTGATATCAAAACTGGCCGAACCCACCAAATCCGGGTGCAAGCGAAGGAAATGGGTAACCCCGTGATGGGAGACGCAGTCTATGGAAACAAAAGTAGTATTACTTTATCACACGAATTAAATATTCAACGCCAAATGCTCCATGCAAAAGAGCTTTCAATTACATTGCCCGGTGATGCTAAGGCCAGGACCTTCTCCGCTCCAATTCCAGACGACTTCCAGTCTGTAATTGATAAATTGAGCTAATATCATATTTTTTCATACTCTATTTGACCGCCAAAAAGGTATATGCTATCCTTTTGTTATCTAATCAAGAAAGGATTTTTTATGAATCGAGAAAGAATTACGATCTCAATAAAAGAAGATATTCTTAAAGCGATTGATAAGAGAATTGATGGCGTCAGGCTTCGAAACCGATCTCATGCAATCGAATCCCTAATCTCAGATATTTTGGGCCTTGATACAATATCGGATGCAATTATTTTGGCCGGTGGAGATAAACCGGAAAAATCACTGCCTGCAATAAAAGATTCATTACTGCGATTGAAAAAAATTGGGCTCAAAGATGTAATTATTGCAATTGGGTATCAAGGAGAAAAAGTAAAAGCCGAACTAAAAGATGGCAAGGATTTCGGTCTGAAATTAACATATCTTGATAAAGGTGAAGGTACCGGTGGAGCTATTTTGCCCCTAAAGCCTGCTATAAAAAAGAATTTTATTGTTATTAACCTAAAAAATAAAATGGAGCTAGATTACAAGATGTTCCTTGATTTCCACAAAGCCGGAAATTCATCGGTAACCATCGCCACAAATGACATCAAATCTTTTGAGGGGGTTTATCTTCTCGAACCCGAAATATTTTCATATATTCCAAAGGGATTTTCCATGCTCGAAGAAGATATTTTCCCTAAGATTTTAAGGGAAGGTAAACTTTCTATTTATCCAGTGATAGGAAACTAGTACTTCAAACTAGTTATTGATTCAATTTTAGCAATAAGGTAAAATATTTTTGATGAGAAAAAATCTTTGGATTATCTTCGGGTTTATTATCGCATTAACTGCTCTGGCAGTTTTTATTGATATTCCAAAAAGCGCACTTTCGGGTGAAAAAGTTAAAGCTCTCCTTGGCTTGGATTTGCAAGGCGGCACGGAGCTAATTTATCAGGCTGACCTATCACAATCTACAAACAAGACTACCGACCTTACGAATTTAAAAAATGTCTTTCGCAATCGAATTGACCGCCTCGGAGTAGGAGAGCCCACAATTCAGACCACCGGAACCGACCGGATTCTTATTGAACTTCCAGGAATAAGAAATATTGACGAAGCCGTCCAAAAAATCGGCGAGACTTACGAATTGGTGTTTATGACCCAGTCAACTGCTGAAGAAGGAGGCCTTCAACTCCAAGCTTATTCCGAAGACTATACTTATCCCGGATATTGGAAAGCTACCGATTTAACCGGCCGTAATCTTATTGCCTCTAAGACGGATGCTACTTTTCAAAATTCTCAAAGCTCTGTTCAGTCCGAGCCGGTTGTGTCATTAACATTTGATAGTGCGGGCAAAGAAAAATTTGCCAAACTAACAAAAGAGAATTTAAATAAGCAAATTGCTATAGTCCTAGACAATCGTATAATTTCTGCCCCAAATGTCCAAGTAGAAATTACCGACGGACAGGCAATAATTACCGGCCAAAAAGACATCAAGGAAGCACAGGAGCTTGCTAGCCGATTAAAAGAAGGTTCACTCCCAATCTCTGCTCAACTCGTCGCCCAGAAAAACATTGGTGCATCCCTAGGGGAAGGCAGCTTGAAAAAAAGCATTGTTGCCGCAATAATCGGTTTTTTGGTTCTGACACTCTTTATGTTAATTTATTACAAATTTCCCGGACTTTTGGCAATTGTCGCCTTGGCAATTTATGCCACCCTGTCGATGGCCTTGTTTAAAATTATTCCGGTAACATTGAGCCTTGCGGGTATTGCCGGTTTTATTCTTTCAGTCGGTATGGCTGTTGATGCCAACATTTTGATTTTTGAAAGGATGAAGGAGGAACTAAAATCAGGTAAAGACAACAATCTGGCGATTCGCGACGGCTTTGTCCGCGCCTGGTCTTCGATCAGAGACTCAAACTTTTCTTCAATCATCACTTGTATTATCCTTTATGTATTTGGTTCCGGCTCGGTTCGCGGCTTTGCGCTCACTCTTTTAATTGGCGTTATTGTCAGCATGTTTACCGCTGTTACCGTCACTAGAACATTTATGCTTTTAATTTCACAAACGAACGCAAGAAGGTGGCTAAATGTTTAAAATTATTAGAGATAGAAAACTTTGGTATATAATTTCCGGGCTGATGATTGTTTTAGCCATCATTTTTTTGTTTGTTTTTAAACTGCGTGTCGGCATTGATTTTACCGGTGGTTCGATTGCAGTATTCAAAACAAACGACCCGTCAGCGGAAAATTTGATCGCCGAGGAATACAAAGCTGCTGGAATTGATTCCCCACAAATTGCAAAAAGCGGAGATAATGAAATTACTGTCAAGGCGCCAGCAATGGAGCAGGGGACAGAATCAAACATTTTGTCTAAATTACAAACGAAAATTTCTGACATTCAAGAGACTAGCTTCGATACTATTGGACCAACAATTGGCCGAGATCTAACAAACAAGGCGGTCCTGGCAGTTATTTTTGCCTCTTTGGGTATCATTTTCTACATCGCTTACGCCTTCAGAAGATTGCCAAAGCCACTAAGCCCCTGGAAGTTCGGCGTTCTCGCTGTTTTGGCAATTATTCATGACCTTTTAATTACCGTCGGAATTTTTGCTTTGATAGGACACTTTTTTACATGGATGCAGGTCGACTCGTTGTTTATTACTGCCCTCCTTACAGTGATGGGCTTTTCTGTTCATGACACTATTGTTATCTATGACAGATTGCGAGAGAATTTTATTAAAAATCCACACGAATCTTTTGGTTTAATTGCCGAGAAATCTGTTAATCAAACTCTGGCGCGGTCGATCAATACTTCACTCACAGCAATCCTGGTCCTTCTGGCACTATTTTTGCTTGGGGCCGAATCAGTCCGCCATTTGGTGCTTACGCTCTTGATCGGAATGTTCATTGGAACATATTCCTCGATTTTCGTTGCCGCCCCACTTGCAGTTTCGTGGCACAAAGTTAACCAAGAAAGTTAATCTCAGTATCCCAAAATAGGGGAGTGGTGAAGAAAATCGAGCAAAATATATTATTATTTATTTTTCGTAAGTTTTTGCACCTGCCGATGAAATATATTAGGAAATATATTAGGAAAAATATTTTGTAAAATATTTGCGGAGAAAAATGTACTTAATAATTCTTGGTTTAATTCTTGGTCTCGTATTCGGAGCATTCCTCAAAATTGATATTCCGACCGAATATGCCAGATATACTGCTGTAGCAATTCTCGGAATGCTTGATTCTGTTTTCGGTGCTATTCGCGCTCAGGTGGAAGGAAAATACGATACAATTATTTTTATTACTGGCCTTGCTTTCAATATGGCTATGGCTGTCCTTATTACATACTTCGGTGACAAGCTCAATCTTGATCTCTACCTGGCAATACTTATTGCCTTTACGATTCGCATTTTCCTAAACCTTGGCATTATTAGAACTACCACAATAGACCATTGGCGCGCAAGCAAGCGAAACAAGAGCGAATAAGGTATAATTTACCATCATTAATCTATTAATTCATCCTGGGGCATTCTAGGGGTTTTTGATCGTATTTTGTGCTTTTTTTGAGGCATGAATAGGGTAGATTTGAAGCTAAAAAGTATATTACGACGCATTATGTATGTTATGCGTCGTTTATTGAAATTTAATCCAATCCGTTTAAGTGCACCGCGAATTTCAATAATTAAAAATATTTCATAAAAACTACAAAAAAAACTTGAAAAAATTCAGCAATCTATTTTCCCTTTTATATTTCAATTTTCTTTTTCCGGAAGGAAAACATTTCGGTCAAGAATAAATAAAAAAATATCCGTCGATTTTGAGCACTCCCCCGCCATTACCTAAAAAATTAAAAAACGCCATTTTTCAGGCGCTACCACTTTGGGCTATTCAAAGAACTAAGGACTACAAACTACAAACTGAGAATTAGAGTTGTACAGCTTTGCCCTCTTCTAGATCATCTGCGCTACTATTGTCTTTGCTTGCGGTTAAGCTCCCGTCATCTTTTTCGTCGACGACAGAGGTCCTAGTCGGTACTGGTTTTATTTCCGGAGCAATTTCAAGGCTGGTACTCTCCCCGACCGGTACCACAGAATTCTCTTCTTTCAAAATGCCAACATTATTTACAACGGAGACATCCTTTTTTGTAGAATTTCCACCCTTGTTATTTTGGGGCTTATTTTTTTCTTTTTTCTTTTTTCCAGTCCCCTCTTTTTTATCTTCTTTTTTCAAGGAATCTTTTATCTTCTCATTCAATTCAATCATTTTGAGGCCGGCGGGTGTAATTTCCACCCCTGTTTCTGCCATTTTTTCTTCATCAATATCTTCACCCATGTACCATTTCACTCCGCCCCTGGCGGTTTGCTCTTTATAGATTTTATCTCCGATAATGTTTTGATATCTAAAAATGCGAGGTTTGCTTTCCTTCGCCTCAGCTGAATCAGCCTCCTCCTCTTTGGGTTCGGATTGCTCAACAACTTTCTCCGGTAATTCTTTTTCAATAACAGGCTCTGCTGAGACGGGTTTTGGTGCTACTTTTGTTTCCGTCGGTTTTTCCTCGGCCTTTTCTGCGGGTTTATATTCTTCAATACCTGGGGCAGTGATCGGTTTTTCTTCTGGTTTTTTCATTGTCAAAAGAGCTTCAAGGCCGCCTTCTTTAAACGCTTCGGCCTCTTTCTTTGCCTCCTCCTGTTCCTTTTTTCCGCGGTCTTCTATCGCCTGCTCCACCTCCCCTCGTGTTGCAGAATATTTTTTATGGGACAGATCAATAATTTTCTCGGCATTGCCAGTAAGTTCCATCCGTGGAGGCAAAGTTCTGGCAGAAAACGCTGGAGCAGAAACACCATCTATTAAAAGCTTGATGTATATGTTGAACTTATCCAAATTCACCAAATCATTAGCATCAAAAACCGGTTCGAATTCTTTTACTAGATAATCGGCGTCTGTCCCGCCAACCCTAAAGGAAATAATCGTACCAGCATTGCCGAAAACCGCGTCTCTCACCTCTTCCGGCATTTGGGTAATGTATTGGTTGGCGATATTTAGGTTAAGATGATATTTTCGAGCTTCAGACAAGATCACAGCGAAAGACTCAGTCGCAAAATTCTGAAACTCATCAACATAAAGATAGCAATCAGGTCTTTTGTCAACAGTGACATCGGCGCGGCTCATTGCAGCAAGCTGAATTTTTGTAATAAGCATTGCCCCCAGTAGCGCAGAGTTATCCTCACCTATTTTACCTCGAGACAAATTGACCACCATTATTTTTTCTTCATCCATAATTTGTCGGATATCTAGCGTAGATTTAGGCTGGCCAACGATATTTCTAATTGTAGCTGTTGACAAAAACTGGCCGACTTTATTCAAAATCGGCGAAACCGCCTCGGTCCTGAACTTGCTGTCGTATTGTGCAAATTCCATAGTCCAGAACTCGCGAATAACGGGGTCCTTCACCGCCTCAACAACTCTTTCGCGAAATCTTGTTTCAGTAAGCATTTTTGGAATATCAAGCATTGTTGAGTTCGGATAATCAAGAAGAGCAAGGACAGTATTGCGAAGTATATGTTCAAGCCTCGGTCCCCAGGAATTTCCAAAGATCTTTTTGAAAATACCGACGAATCCGGATGCGACCATTCCCTTAAAATCATCTTCCACATGTTCCAGAAGGTTAAATGCAATCGGGTAAGCTCTATCAGCCGGATCAAACACAACCACATCTTCAACTCGATTATCGGGGACGCAAGCTAATACTTTTTCTGCAAACTCACCATGTGGATCGACGATTATTACTCCCCTATTTTCAAGAACATCATCAACCGCCATATTCTCTAAAAATACTGATTTACCCGTACCAGACTTACCAATTACATATATGTGTCGCCTGCGATCATCCCGTTTGATACCAAAACGCCGATGGATATTTCGAAAAGTTGTCTCCCCTATTACTGTCAAATCTTCAGGAGGGGTATTTTCCGAAAGTGGCAAATTCGCTGGCGGCTCCCCTTTCTTTGATCCGGACCAGACAATATTGGGCGTCTCTACCGATTTGTGGGGAAAGTGATAAAGAGATGCGAGTTCTCCGATATTGAAAACATATCCCTCATCCTCAAACACTCTGCCACAATAATCTTGCCAAAATTCATGGTGATCGATTTCGATATCGCCGCTCTTGAACCCATTTAGATTTGTGGTGTTAAACTGCTTGAAAGCCGCAGCAATGCTCTGGGTTTTAACCTTCGCCGATACTTCATCTTGCGAAATCGACATAATTCTAATCTTGGTAGCAAATCCGAGTTTCATGATTTTCATTTCGATGGACTTAAGGGCATCTTCGACAGTTCCTGGGAGCTCTACCTTATTTTCACCGGGAGCCGCGATTTCCGCTCCAGGGGTAACGGCCTGAACAAAAATCATTTTCAAAACGTTGCCGAACATACCAAAGATCTTAGAGATTACACCACCTGCTCCCTGTTTCTTGCCGGAGCGCACAGCTGAAATTAACTTATTTCCCCTATCCTGCCACTCATCCCCCACCGGACGAATCAAAATTTGCATCCAGACTTGTTCGCCAGGGTTCAATTTTGACATTACCGAGGTAATACCAGATATCGGGTCAACTTCAAAATCAGAGAAAAGCTTAATCGGATAAACATCTGGCTTGGTCACTTTTAGCTCCGTTCCGGCAAAATGCACCTTGCCATCTCCAATTTCGGAAATATAATCAGAAACTTCATGAATTTCAACCGTCGGATATTGAGCATAAACTTGTCCCTCCACAAATTCCTTTAAGTGTTTCGGGACAAATACATAAAACTGAATATATTTATCCTTTGCAACAATCTCAAAAGACATATGGTTTTGAAAGAGAGCATTCTCCGAATAAATGCCATGAATCGAAGCAAACATTTGCTCAGCAGCAAGCGGTGCTTTTTCATTGTTTCTAGGAACATCAATTCTGATTATTGTGTATTCCTGGGACGAAAGCCACGAAAGGCGCCGTTCATTTTGGCGAATCTTAAAAAACTGCAAGAGTGTATATACTCCCCCCAGAATTAGCACTAAATATAAGAAATATAAAAATATTGCCATCCTGATACCAATTTTATCATGAATTGCACTTTAATTAAAAGTGAATTATGCCAGGATATATTTACTTGATCCAATTTTCTTAAATTCGCTTTGGTTTTGCAGATTGATAAGAACTGTATTTTTTCTTACTTGGCGTTGTTTCAAAACTTCCTTGTAAATATCTGAGAAATCCATAGCGCCGTCTTCCTGCTTCAAAACGGCAATTATGATATCTTTAACCGTTCCCGGGGCGTATCCCCACTCTTTTAGTGCGTATATGCCGCGGCCAATCAACACAAAACGAGCGTCGGCAATGAGTTCGTTGTGAACAGTTGCGGGAACTACTTTTTTCTTATCAAATTGTTCTTCTGAGATTACCTTTGCAATATCGGTAAAATGCATCGGTTTTTTATTTTTGCGAAGAACGTAGTAAATTTTATCCCTGACCGTTCTTGGGTTGACTTCCGGCCATTCGGAAAGACCAAGAGATCCTTCGTAGTCCTCAACAATTTTTTTTGAAATTCTCGGCAAATATGACAAAAATGAAATTTTATGAACTTTGTGATTCGGGTGTGCATCAATTAATATATCTAACTTTTGGGGGCTTTTCTGTTTCTTTAAATAATTTGCCCAATCGCGAAGAATTTTAATTACTTCATCTTTGGATAAATCATTCAAAATCCAGCTTTCATGTAATTCGTCATGTTTTTCGATTGCTTGAACTTCGGGAACAACTTTAATAATCAAGTTCAACGAGTTTATTTCCTCGTCTTTTGCAAGAGCCTGGCTTTCTAGTACTTTCGCCGCTATATCCTCTTTGTGAATAATACCTTGTGTTTTGATTTCTCCCAAAATGTCACCGGCAAGAGCAGAGTTCTCTTCGGCAATATACTTAGCAACTTTTTTAAGCCCTTCTTTTTCAATTTGCCTGATTCTTTCTCGCGATAGGTGCAAATCTCTGCCAATAGATGATAGAGTTCTCCCCCTGCCATCAATTCCGAAACGACCACGAATGACCAGGGCTTCTTTTTCTTTAAGCCCTGATGTCGCCTTGTCAATAATAGTTTTTGCCGACCTGATTTTTTCCATCTTGTTTCTTTCTAGATTAGATTATCAACCGCAGCCCAGACTGATTCCTGGTCTTTTGGAACAATTATTCCAAGGCTGTCCCCTGTTTTGGCTTTAAAATATGTTACGGAAGCTAAAAGAACTTTGTACTTTTTTCCTTCAACATCGACTTGATATTCGCCGTCACCAGTTTCTTCCAATGTGCCAATCAAGTTCTTTCTGGGAACGGGACCGATTTGCTTGTAAACAAACTTGCCATCCTCAGAAATGGTTAGCTTGAGAATATCTCCCTCAATGAGCTTTGATTTTGACGCATAATTTGGCGGAACTTGATAGGTTTTTTTATCAGAAGAAATCATTTTTTCACCATCAAAAACTCCCTGAATTACCTCCCCATCATCTTCTGTTTCAAGTAGTGTCGCTTTTTTGTTTATTTCTGATGCGAAAAGTTTCGATTTGATAGCCCTGATCTGGTTCTCACAGGAATCAAGCAATTTCCTTATTTCTTCAAGATCGTTTTTGGCGACCATATTGGCCTTTCGTTTTATTTCAGTTTTGCTATTCTCAGCTATCACATTACCACAATAATGAACTTGAGTCAACGTTTTTGCCGCTAGTTGTTAGTTTCTAGTTTCAGGAAAAACTCAATAATAAAATCAAGCCTTCTACAAACTAGAAACTGGCTACTAGAAGCTATCTGCTATCCCAATACTCCCTTAATGTTTCCCTCACCAATACCAGGAAGATCAATTACATCTACTTTTGACCTATCGCGAATTTCTTGGTCAACTATTTCGCGGGGTTTGCCATACTTTAATCGGGACAATTCAACCATAGCACTTCCCAATTTCTTGTTTTCGTTTTGATCAGGAGCAACGCTTGCCGCGTTAAACGGCCTCGTTGGCGCTCCGTCAATAAGCATTTTGATATAAAAATTGTATTTATCAATTGTCGTCATGTCGTCGATTTTTAATGGATCAAACTCTTTGATAAGAAATTCAGCATCGACGGCCCCGATCCGGAAAGCCACCAACGTGCCGGCGTTTCCCATAACAGCATCTCTGATTTTTTCATCCAATTGCGCCACATACTGGTTTGTAATATTGAGCGAAAGTTTATATTTTCTAGATTCAGAAAGGATAGTTGCAAACACATCCGTGATAAAGTTTTGAAACTCGTCCACATAAAGATAAAACGGGGTTCTGTCTTTTTCATTTGTGTCCTGCCGCGAAAATGCTCCCATTGCAATTTTGGATACAATTATCATTCCAAGAAGAAAAGCATTTATCTCCCCTATCAATCCCTTTGATAGATTGCAAATCAATATCTTTTTTCCATCCATAACTTCTCGAAAGTCGAAGGCTGATTTATTTTGGCCAATAATATTTCTCATCATGTCATTGGTCATAAATCGTCCAAATTTCGAAGTAAAATAGTTCAACATTTCTGACTTGTGAAAATCTGAAGTTTTTGCCATTTGTTTTTGCCAAAACGCCTTAACGACAGGATCTGTAACATTTTTCACGCACTCTTTTTCAAAATCCGGATCAGTAAACAGCCTAGGAATGTCAACGATTGTGCCCCCTTCTGGCTGAACCATTAAGGTAAGGGCGGCATTCCTCATCCAATGTTCGAATTGCGGGCCCACAATGCCGGTTTGGCCCGGATCAAACAATTTATAAAACATCTGAATTGTTTCCTGAACCAAGAAATCTCTCTGCTCCGGTGTCTTCCACTCAAGCATATTAAGCCCCATCGGCCGTTCAATATCCGCCGGGTTAAAATAGATGACGTCTTCCGCCCGTTCTTTGGGGATGCGGTTTAATATGTATTCAGCAGCGTCGCCATTCGGGTCAAGATATGCCACTCCCCGGCCTTCGCGGATGTCTTGCATAATCATGTTTTCAAAAAGAACGGTTTTACCAACGCCGGTTTTACCAATCATATATATATGGCGTAGCCGATCTTCTTCTTTTATTCTGACCGGCTTTGTTTCTCCACGATAAATGCTGTTGCCAATAATCGTTCCTTCGTCTGGCAGATTTGAAGGCGGAGCCTGTCTTTTTGCCAAAAGCCAAGCGACATTTGGCGTTTCGACAAATCTATTTGGCATGTGAATTATCGAGGCCAACTCTTCTGTGTTTAAAATCATTTTCAAACCAGCGCCGAAAATCCTAAAAATATAATTTCCCACTTCCCTACCCTTGTTTTTAGCTTTTTTGGGAAGAATGTTATTTGAGTCCGGTGCATTAAATTGGGAAAACGCACTAGCAATATTCTTTGCATTTAGCTTCGCTTCTTCGGCCGTTTTTGCAACCGCCACAATCCTAACTTGAACATCAAACCCTATCTTTGCCGCTTTTTCTCCTAAAAGTTTTACCTGCGCTTCTTGCATCGGCGTCTGCTTATACGGGTTCTGTGGGTTATACATTGGATCATGCTGGCCATCTTTGTCACCAGGTTTTACCGCATTGTTGCCAACTTTTCCAATAAAATTAAAGAAGGTTTCTGTCGCCCTTACGGTTTTATTATTAGAATACGAAAGCCTGGTTTTGCCTTGTTGGATATTGTAGGCCGCTTTCTCTGAACCCACTCGCCAAACCTGATTGTTTGGACGGATCATGACTTGTATTCCCGCTGACTCATCTTCGGACAATTTGGAAAGCGAATTGGTGATTGCATTCAGGGGGTCTTCCTCCAGATTTTTATATGTCCGAATTGGAAAAATATATCTGCGAGCAAGGATCAGTGTTAGAATTTCGATAGGCAGGGGCTTATCTGGAAAAATCGAGTAATCAAGATCGCGATCGATATTTGCTTCAGGATATTGCGCATGCAGGTTTTTCTCCACAATCTCAGCAATTGTCGTAGGGCAACCGATATAGAAAAATATTTTGCCGTTTTTTGCAATTATCTCCATAGAAATGTGGTCTTGGCCCGTAATGGATTTTTTTAAATCTTTGTCAAACAAAGAGTTTATGCTGGCATAGAAAGGTTCAATCACAGAAAGCATCTCCTGAAAATTTTTGCGCTGGTCATCTTCACTGGCGTGTGGCTCCTTCGGCACGGAAACTCTAAGCATAGTCCAATCTTCAACCAATTCAAGCTGTTTTCTGTGCAAAAATGCATTACGAATTTTTTTATACAGAAAACTGATTACAATGATGATTGCTATTATTGCGAGAGGCCAAATCCACCAAGGCGCCCCTCCTCCGGTATCGTAATAATTGGGATCTGAATACATTCGGAAATTTCTAATTTCTAATGACCAATTTTTTAATCCCTAAATTTTTTAGTTATTAGATTTTAGTTATTAATTATTAACTAAATTATGCCGCTTTTCTCAGTTGCTCTTCTTCCGATGCTTCGCGTCTTGCATCCGCCGCCATTTCTTCAATATCATGAACCTGTTTTGATGACACTTCGGAAGAACGAGCTAGGCCAGCCGCCCAATTTCTGAACCGGGCAGATAACGGCAATTTCGGCCCGCTAGCTTGTTTCTGTGTGCCTATGGGAATTTCACGGCTAGACTGAGAAGAAATATCCACCGGCTGAATCTCCCCTATGACACCTTCTTTCTTTTTATCTTCTGTCGGCTCAATAATTTTAGCATGCGGTTCTTTTTCAAGGGTAGGCAGGGGCCCCGGTTCCGCTTCAACGCTGGCCACAATATGATCTTGCGGTACCTCTACCAATTTTACTTCATCCTTTTTAGCCTGAATGTCTCCACTTTCCACTTGTTCATGTCCTTCTGCTTCTGTCTGATTTGGCAATACGGGCTGTGTTTCAATAACAGGGGCTTCTGTTCTTGGCAGAGGTTCTTCTTCTACATTATCAATTGTAATATTACCACCGGTATTATTTGCCTCATTTATTAACTTAAGGGCCTTTTCTCTTGCCGGATTTACAAATTCTGGAGCGCTGGCCTTTATGCGACCGCTAGCTGCCGGTTTTTCTCCGCGCAATATTCTAATTTCTTTGCCCCCATCAAGTGTTTCCGCGTCTAACTCTTTTTTTGGTTTTAAGGTCGGATCCAAAGGTTTGGCCGCTGGAGCTTCTGCTAACGGCTGATCCATAAGGCCATCAAGTTCTTCCACGACCACTGCCGCAGAATCATCAGCCCCACTGGCTGCATCCTTTGCTTGTTGTTCTGGATCAAGATTTCTGGCCCCTGAAACAGGCTCGTCTTCATCACGAAGTTCAATTGCTGAAACTTTGGGAGCTTGGGGCAACGAGTTTTTTATTGCTTTAACGGCGATCTCCAAATTTTTACTATGGTCCAATCCCCTTTTGTTAAGATCGCGCCTAGCAAGATCCTTGTTTACAACATCGCTTTTCGGAGGCAAGTCTTGGTCAAATTTCTCTATTCCTCCGGAAACGTTTCTGCCCTGCTCACTTAGCACTCCCCCATCTGGACCAATTGAAACAATTTCCTCCACTTTGGCTGGGCCTTTGGGTAATTCTTCACGAGCGACCTCAGGCTCAACCGCAGGCTTTGCAACCTCTGGTTCCAATTCATCTGGACCGAGATATTCCAATTTGGGCCGCGAAATCTCTTCGGCTGGCTTAGCTTCTTCAGGTTCTATTCTCGTCGAAGCAACTGGCTCCGGATCAATTTTTTTTCTTCCCGCCATCCTTTCAAGCCGCAATCTAACCCTCTCCGGAACGGATATCGGAGTTTTCGCCTCAGCGTGCACGTCTGTTTCAGCCATAGAAATCGTGACATCTGTACCTTCAGTTGTATCGTCTGGGCCAATCATATATTCATTCAGTAAGGCTCTTTTTTCCTCAGGTGAAGCACTTGCCAATCTCTCTTTGAGATGCAAAAACAAACCAACATCAGGCTCTTGATGTTCGGAATTTGAAAATGCCTGGGCAATGCCGATTAAACTTCCATCCTTCTTCTCGGGGTCACTACTTGCCATCTTTGACAGGTGCCTTTCTTAAAAGCTCGTCCTTAATATCCATGAGCTCTTTTAGGATTTTATCTTCATATCCCGGAATATTTGCTTTCACAAAATCGTTAATCTCAGCCGCATCCGCTTTTTGGGCAATTTCCGAAAATTCCGCAACTTTGCCCTCCGGCAGATAAAGCATAATTACATTGAGAATTCTCGCGTTAACGAGCTCCTCCATCTTCTTTTCTACCTGTTCTCTTTCAACATCTGAGATACCGGAGTTCTTGCCAAATCCAAGATCCTCCATTAATCTCTCTTTGTACATTTGAATGGTGGCAGCAACATCGGCCTTATCGCCGCTAGATTGGTCCGAATTTGCATCGTTCATATTTGTTTGTAGATTGTCATCCAAATCGGCCATATTCCCTCCAATATATAATTATAATGTGACTTTGCTAAAATATGAAAATTCCATCGCCTTAAGGGAAGACTCGTCAAGACTGACAGGGGTTCCAAAAGTTCCGGTAGCCGGGTCAAACGGCTTGAATTCGAAATTTGGGGCAGTAAAACTATCAAGTTGCAAGAATCTTCCAAATGAGCTTGCATACAACACACAATTACTCGCATAACCAGCGCCAGCTAAAGATTTTAAACTATCGACGAACTTATCCTTCTTTTTGTCTGTAATTCCGAATTTACCCTCAAGATTGTAATCATCCCCGCTCACATTTATATATGCATCAACTTCCCAGATTAGATCTTTGCCATCTTTATCGACATCTAGAATAACTACATCAATATCTGCACCCGAAGGCAACATTGCAAGTTCGGCGATCCTTGGTGATTTGACAATCATCTTTTTGCTCGGAGCACCTTTGCTTACGCCAGTAAGGATATAATCACCGCCGAGCCTCTTTAGCTTTCCGGTAAACTTCTTGCCCAGATATTTTTCATAAGCTTCTTTATCAAATTCTTCTTCTGGCTCTATTTCTGGTGACGAACCTCTCCCTCTTGAAACAACATTGACTAAATTCCTATCAATAGTTCCTTCGGCAGTAAGTATGTCATCAAGTGAAAATTCCGGATGCGGATTTACAGGCGTTGGCCCAGATAATTTTTTCCTATCCGCTTCCGTCATCTTAAATACAAGCCTGCCACTTGCATCAATATCGGTAATTTCAAATCTTCGGTCTCTTGTACCGATAACATATCCGGCAGGCAATGTGGTAAACATGACTGTCGCCCCGATCAGTTCTTGCTTTACATTTTCTTTATTTTCTTTAGTCTTGTCTCGCTTTTCTGCCTGCTTTTCCGACCGGTTCTCGGCATTTTCTTTGCGCCGGACATCTTTTGCTTCATCTGTAAGCCTTCTTTGCGCCTTTTCATTGCCCCTTTGGGCTTTATCAATACCCAAATATCCGGCAACAGCAGCCACTCCTACGCCTCCGGCAATTTTCGCCATAAGAGAAGCAGAAGCTGCATCAGCTGAAGAATTGTGTGCTAAATCCAAGAAATCGGTGGCAAGCGAAGGATGGGAAAGAATAAAATGTTGAATATCAGGCGGGAAGGAAAGAAAGGTTTCCTTGTTGTCCACAAGAAACTGGCCAAATTGTCCGCCATCCGGCATCGCCACTGACAAGTCTAAATTCGAATGGTCGGCAAGATTAAACATTTCGTGCAGATTGCCGGATTGAAGATATTGATTGAATGTGGCCTCATAGGTCGGGCCTAGTCCGGTGGCCTGATCAAACCCAAACAGAGCTCGATCCCCGCCAAATTCTTTAATTGCATTTATGTGTCCAACCATATCGATATGCTCAGGCGGAACCATGCCTTGTCCCATATCTTGGTTGTAAACATCAAAATTATTTTGCATCGTTTGGAAGTGTTGTAAATCTTCTTGGTATGCGGCATCAGTTAGTGATGCTCTCTTCGCATCCAATGCGTCATGGAGCACTTGCTCGTGAGACTGGGTGTGCAAAATATGCTCCGAAATCCAATCGTTCACCCCATGCATGCCGCCATGGTGTTGAGCATAGTCAACGACTGTTCCAATTACGCCTCCAAACGCCGCGCCAACCATTGCGCCCTTGACCGCAGTCATAATTTCCGCTTTGCGCTTTAATGCAAATATTTGATCATAGGTTTCTCTCGTCTCTTCTGAAGCCATTCTGGCTATCTCTTTAGATTCATCTCCCGCATCAGCTAAAGCTTGGTCTATGCGCGACATAACCGGATTTAGCTCTTTATTCTCGGCCAATCTTTCGTTTCTACGATCTCTTAGAACTTCCTTCATCAATCGATATTTTGAAATATATTCGAGTTTGGCTTGTGCATTTCCACGCACATTTCTCGCATCCATCGCATTTTTCATAATACCAAGAGCAGTGTATAAATCAGCTTCAGTCATCTTGGACATATCTGTTTTGCTCTTCGAAAGTATATCAAGGTTTGCCATCCAGGTAGCTGCAGATTCCTGCTGATTTCGGCCTCGCATCCAACCCCAAAATCCGCCGGCAGCACCACCACCAACTGCACTTGCAGCAGGGCCTGCGAGATGTAGTCCGGCACGCACACCTGTCCGTATTGCCATACCCACGCCAACAGAGCCGACCATTCTGCCTGCCCAGTTGTTCCATACACCATTCCAAGCACCACGAATACCGCGCCGGGATGCGATTACTTGCAAAAGAATATTTGCATCAGAGTCCATTTCGGTCAAAATCGCCCTTACTGCCTCAGGATTGCGCAGCATCTCTGCGTGTTCTTTGGCAGCATCTTGCTCCACTAGGGTTCTTGGCTTCGCAAAACCATAGCTCGATCCCCAATCGTCTCGGTCGATAATACTACCGACTCGCTCGGCAATATCTTCGTTTACATCGGTGCGCCTTTCACCTCGTGTAGCCAATTTCCCTCCCTTATTCACGCATAGAATAATTATAGCAAAAACAATTGGGAATGAAACCCGATTCTTTGTACAAAATTATTGTAGCAAACATATTTGCAAAACAAAAGCAAAAAACGGCCGCCCGGAGGGCAACCGCTTTTGCGTGCGATCATTTTGTACTTCTTCCCAGTATGATCAAACTGGGGAATGTAGCACGTTACGGTCTCGTACCAGTGCTTCGGAAGCGAATGCCCCCGATGCGAACGCGGAACTCGTAGTTAGTCCCGGCAGGAGCCTGCTGTTCCCACTCTTCCCACAGGTTACCAGCCATGCGAACGATATTCGGCCAGAACAACCATACCAGCAGGCCGATAACACCTCCGATGACCAGGACCAGGACCGCCCAGCGCCAGACCTCCCCTCTGACCTGAGCGCCCGTCATAGGCGGCGCAGCCGGGGCCTGGACGGCCGGCATGATCGTAGCAGGAGCGACAGGTACCGGCACGGACGGAAGCGGCGCGATCTGCGGCTGGGCCGCAGGGGGCGCCAAGGGGGCGGCGGCCGGGGCCTGCGGAGTCTGGACCGGCGCAGGTGTCGTGGCAGTGGGCGGGGCGGTGGGAGCAGAAGCAGGATCGGTCTTGGTCGGCGCATCCGTCGTCTTGAGGACATAGCGCTTGTCCAGCTGGCCCTGCGTCTTGTAGCCCCAATCCTGCAACCAGGCGTTGGAAGCGGTCTGTCCCGCAGGGGGCAGCCCGTTAATCCCATGCTGCTCCAGGTTATCTACCCGGCCACCCAGGGCGTTGAGCTGCCCCTGGAGGTGGCTGATGTTCCCAGACGCCCGGCGGGCACGGGGAACATCGCGGTGGATCGTGGCCTGAGCTAGCTCCTGCCTTGCGGTGGCAAGCTGGCCCTGCAGGCTGGCGATCTCGGCGTCCTTCGCCGCGATCTGCGCGGCGTTGTTGGTCGGAGCCGGAATCGGCCCCTGTGCCAAGACGGCGCAAGCAGACAAAACGACCAGGAACAAAACGGCTATCAGGTTGTGGGTGGTGAAGTTTTTCACTTCAACCTCTCTTTCTGCCCTTCTCGAGGGCTATCGCAATAGCGCTCGAGGTCGGACAGGTATTTGTCTTCCTCGGAGCAATGTATCTGCCAGCATTCGCGCCAGAATAATGATCACGCCAGAATTACGCTGATCTTGCATTCACATTGCTTCGAAGAAGTATATATTGTTAAGGTGCCATCGCTCTCAGTATCCCACTTCGCTACGCTCCGCGGGATTATTAGGCTAAAGCCTAATAAAAAGTGCGATAAGGTGCTGTACAACAACACGGGTGGAGGGGGAACCCATGGCTCAAACGACGAATCGTTTGAATGTCATACAGCACGCTACCGCACTAATATTTCAGGAAAGTGTGCGACATTGTGCCGGATAGCAGTCACAGGCGGAGGGGGAACCTGTGTCTCGATATGTTTCCGAAGAAACAATCAAGAAAGCTATCCAGCACGATGTCGCACAATGTTGTAATTTCCCTTCCAAGAGCTTAAGATCCCTCTCTCACCCTCGGAACACGCTATTGTAGCATATACTATAAATTTTGTCAAGACCTTTAATTTATTACTTTCTAAAATAAATTGTAGTGTGATAAAATATTGATGTAATTATAAAAAGCTCTATTTTGAAAGAATAAAAGAAAGGAAGATATGGGAATATTTGACCGATTCCGCGGCGGCGGAAAACCAAGTGATCCAACGATAAATATTGAAAAAGAAGATTTGCAGCCGACAGACAAAGAAATTAAAGAAGCCAATAAGACCAAAATGGATGAGGCTCTCAATGACCCCAAATTTACGGCGTTTCTTGAAAAATTTGGCGATACTGAAACAGTTGATGTAGGTGAAGATAGTTCGGAAATTCTTGAACGTTATGAAATGTATCAGACAATCGGTTCTGCTTCAAAAGAAATTAAGTCAGTATTGCGCGAAGAAATATTTGCCGACACCCAAATAAATCTCACTGACAAGGAGTTGGAATGTGTTAATGAGTTCATGGAAAGCTTGGCAGTCGAAGGCGGCAAAGGCACAATAGAGACTATCACCAAGACTATGGCCGAATTTAGAGAACTCAAGCGGCAAATTGAAACAGAAGAACAAGGTCTATCTCAACGATCCGAGGCATTTGAAAAGAGAAAAGCCGCATTTGACGCAGCCAAAGATATCAAGCCCTATAAACGTGTATTGGAAAGATTTTTAAGCAAAGACGAAGCTGGGGCAATTCAGGAAGCGAGAAAAGCCGGCGTTGAGGTAGCCGGTTTCGGCAATCGTAATTTGGCGGCTAAGGAAGAAGAATTTAAAACCGAAGGATCCACCATAGACAATCTCAAATCTGCACAGGAAGCGAGGCGCAAACAATGTGCCGAAGCAAGAGAAGTGCTTCTTGGGCAGTTTGCCGAAGATTCCGGAGCAATGAACGCAATACGGCAAAAGATTGCTGACCGCCTCACCGGCATGGTGACCGAAGAAAGCAAGGCGGGCAAACTCGATGACGCACAATCACAGCTCGAACAATTCAAGTCAGTAGATAGCCGCTATGTCGACGAGGAAAGATTGGGCGAAGATTTTCAGAAAGAATTGGATAAATACTTAAAAGAACGCCTCGGTGAAATGATCAAAACCACCCTAGGAAAACTAAAATCTGAGCGCGGTCAGCTAGATACGGCAAGAAGAAATTTAGACCAATTCTTCAAACGCGAGGTGATGGGTTCTGCTTCCGGTGAAGAAGTAAAGGAATTTGTCGGCCAAACCATCACAGAGGCTTATAAAGATTTGAGCTATCCACAAAAGCTTCTGGTACGAAAAGTTTGTGCAGAAAATGGGATCGATTTAGCAAATTATGTTACAAAGACAGAACCTAAGCCTGAAGATGATGAAGAAACCAAAGGTGGTTCGAAGGATTCCGAATCCTCTGTAACAGGGTCTGTGGAAGCCGAAAAACAGGAATCACCTGCTGGATGGCATGTTGAAGATGGAGTTTGGGTTCGCGATACAGCTCCTGCTTCAGCAGAAAATCCAGGCGCGGATGGTCCAAAAATTATTAACCCGACAAAAGCTTCTACTCCTGAAACATCAGCAGAAAATCCTGATGCCGGCCATGATCAAGCTATTTAATTAATTTTTGAAGGAAAATTATGGCAAATAACATTGAAGAAATTGAAAAATTGCTAAAAGAAGGCAAGAAAGACGAAGCTAAAAAATTGATCACCGATCTCGTCTCTCAAGACATGAGCGACAAAGAAAGAGGCTCAGTATATACCGATCTAGCCCTTGCTTACATGGAGATCAGCAATGAAATTAATCGAAAATATCTGGAAGAATTGCGAGAAATTTCTGCCGGTTTAAAAGAAATTGACCAAATCGATACAGCTAACAACTCCGAGTTCGAAAAAGCTCAGGCACGCAAGAATATTTTAGACTCGTAAATTTATTTTTCTTTCAAAGATCGCATTAGTTCTAAATATGCCCAAAGGTTGTGGAGTGTTGCAAGCCGCAGCCCCAGTATTTCGTTTTCACGCAAAAGATGTGAAATATATGCTCTCGAAAATCCGCCAATACATGCCAAACAGCCGCAATTTTTGTCAATCGGCATAGGATCGGTACGGAACTTCGAATTCATCAGATTTACCAATGAATAGCTTCCGGAGTCATTATTTTTTTGTTTTTCGTTATTAGCTTTGATGTAGACGCTTCCGTGGCGGGCTAATCTTGTTGGTAAGACACAGTCGAACATATCCATGCCCAGCTTTGTTGCTTTTATAATATCATCCGGCGTTCCCACACCCATGAGATATCTGGGCTTATTTACCGGCAATATCTCCCCCATTAGTTTTACAGTTTTCCACATGTTGCGAGTTTCATGATCAACTGCTAATCCACCCACAGAATAACCATCGAAACCAAGGGCAATCATTTCTTTGGCACATTGCCTGCGCAGGTCAAGGTCAAGCCCACCCTGGACAATGCCAAATAGCGCGGGCTTCGCCCGCTCATTGTTGTATTGTTGTATTGTTGTATTGTTTTCATCAGCAATTTGACAATTTGACAATTTAGCCATTTGACTATCGAAATATTTTTTCGATCGTCTTGCCCATTCGATTGAAAGGAGCGAAGCCTTCTCGACTTCCTTTGCACTCGCCTTTCCGCTTGGACACCAGTCGAGCGGCATCATAATATCCACCCCGAGATCAAGCTGAATCTGGACAACCTTCTCTGGAGTAAAAAAATGTTTCGAACCATCTAAAAAAGAGGTGAATTCGACGCCATCATCTTTTATTTTGACGAGTGAATTTCTTCCTTCTCCGCGCTCTCCCAGAGAAAAAACCTGATATCCGCCGGAATCAGTAAGGATCGGCTTATTCCAACCCATGAACTTGTGAATTCCGCCGAGCTTCTTAATCAGTTTCTCGCCCGGACGCAAATAAAGATGGTAAGTATTGGCAAGTACAATCTGTGCACCAAGACTTTTAAGCTCTTCCGGTGAAACTCCTTTTACACTGGCTTTCGTGCCAACAGGCATAAAAAAAGGAGTCGAGATCTCGCCATGCGCCGTCTCAATTTCGCCGACTCTCACACCGCTCTTTAGTTTTTCTTTTAACTTAAATTTCATGCTTTTAGAATCAAATTCAACGATACGATATATTATCAAAATTTATCTTGAAGATTGTATCAAAAACGACCCAAACTCTCAAGAGAGCGGGCCGTTTTTGTTTACAATACCTTAGCTATAACTAGATATCGTAATTATTTCAATTCAACTGTTGCGCCGGCTTCTTCAAGCTTCTTCTTGGCGGCTTCAGCATCTTCTTTTTTCATGCCTTTAGCAAGCTCTTTTGGAGCGCCGTCAACTAAATCTTTGGCTTCTTTAAGACCAAGATCGGGCTTGATTTCACGCACAGCCTTAATAACTTGGATTTTCTTGTCTCCGGCTGAAGCAAGAATTACGTCGTATTCCGACTTCTCTTCCGCTGCTTCTGCTGCACCGGCACCACCAGCTGCTACTGCGCCGGCCATTGCGACTGGGGCAGCTGCAGAGACACCAAATCTCTCTTCAAGCTCTTTGACAAGTTCTGAAAGCTCAAGCACGGAAAGATTCTCAATCTCTTTAATAAGATCTTTAAATTTGCCGGATGGAGCTGGTTTTTCAGCTTTTTCTTCCGCTTTTGGCTCTTCTTCTTTGGCCTCTTCTTTAGCTTCCTCTTTGACTTCCTCGGCCGGGGCTTCGGTAGTCTCGGTTTCTTGCGTTGCCTCGACGGCAACTTCTTCTTTTTTCTCTTCGTCTGCCATGTTAACTCCTATAAAATTTAACTAAGAACTAATAATTAAAAACCGACAACCAATTTAACTTATTTTTTCTCTGTATTGCGAAAGCACATTTACAAGCCCGCGGATATTGCCGAGAAGGACATTGACCATACCAGAAAGTGGAGCGGCGAGTGAGCCAACCACCTTGGCATACAACTCTTCTTTTGAAGGAAGCGATGCCAATTGCTTAATCGCTCTCTCGTCGATGTATTCGTTTTCCAAAATTCCACCCAAAACTTCAATTGCTTCATGCTCTTTGGCAAAAAGATCAATTTCTTTAGCGGGAGCAACTTCGTCTTCTGTCGCAAATGCGATTGCTAAGGGCTTATCTAAAAGCTCGGGGGCAACTTTGATTCCAGTATTCGACAGCGCAATTTTAAAAAGCGTGTTTTTGGTCACATGAAAATGGACTTTTTTCTCTCGAAGCCTGTTTCGAAGCTCTTCGGTTTCAGTTACTTTAAGCCCTTTGTAGCCGACCAAAACCGCACTTTTCGACTGCTTTAAGTGCTCGGTCAAAGTCTCAATCAATTTTTCTTTGTATTCTCGTGTTTTTGGCATTGTTGCTCCGATGATATTAAAAATATCTGCGTAAACCGCAGACAAATATCAAACTTAAAAAGTTTGAGGTTATCCTACACAAGATATTTAATCTCGCCCCGACAGGACGGAACTTGTGGTCTGCGGATTACCTGTTTAATTTAGCAAATTTCTCGAAATACGTCAACTATTTTTTCGAAACGGCGAATCGGACGCTTGGACCCATTGTGGAGGCAAGATATGCCGAAACAATTTTGCCCTTAGGAAGCGCGGAAAGAATTGCGTCAATGTTTGCTTGAATATCTTCATCTTTGAATGAAACCCTGCCAACCAAAACATGGACAATATTCGTTTTATCAGCTTTGAATTCCAGTTTTCCACCCTTGAATTCAGCCGCAACTTTTGTGACATCATCAGTCACGGTTCCTGTTTTCGGGTTCGGCATCATACCCTTCGGCCCGAGAATTTTAGCTAGTTGCGCCAATTTTGGCATCATAGCCGGGCTTGTAACCACTAGATCAAAATCGATTTTTCCAGACTTTACTTTTTCAACAAATTCATCAATATTTTTTTCTGTTACTTCTGCAACATTTTTTTGCTTTGCAGCGCCGCCCGGCAAATTCACTGTGCCGCGAATGTTTTCTGTTTTTTTATCTATTCGAACATGTAGTTCGATTGAAGAATCAAATTTGGTAGTCGACGTTTCTTTAACCAATTTAATAGCATCGATTTCTTCGTATGTCTCACTTTTTTCAATCTTTGTTTCAACTTCACGATATTTTTTGCCGTGACGAGGAGCTTTTCGGATATTTTTAATAACCGCTTCGGCTTTTTTTTCTGCTTTAGCTTCTGCTTTGGCTTCTTCAATTTCCTTCTTGATTTCTCGCTCTCGCTCTTCTGCAGCCTTCAAAATCTTTTTTTCGTCAATGATTTCTTCTTCAGTGACTTCGCTTACTTTTTCTTCTTTTTCTTTCGCCATTTTTCTCCTTATGTGGTCAAGCGACCGCCCGAGGCGGCCTCCCACTAAATTAATTAACACAAAATTTATATCAAAAAAAACAAGAATGTTCAACCTTTTTCATTGACTGTATTGAAAAAACATTGTATATTCTTCCTACCCCTTGCGATACTCCCAAAGAGAGGAGGTGGCAACATGTTGGATCAGATGCCGGCAGAAACAAGCGCCGCTGCCAAGCAACTCGATGAGGCAATATTGGCAACACTCTCTGCTGAAGCTGGTCTCCCCTATCCAGTGCTGGCCATACTGGATTCTGTTCGACATCGTACCCAGTCAAGGATAGAAGAACATGCCTTGCTCAGACGACTAGGCCACTTAGTGCAGATGGGCACAATCAAGCAAGACCGGGACCGCCGCTCCGGCTCACCAAGATGGCGAATCCGATAGGGGGAGGTGATCGTGTTGCCTCACACGATCAATAGCCGATGACGGCCCGCATCCCCGCGGGCCGTCAAAGCTTTTTAATCAGACATTTTAGTACTCAAGGTCGTTGCCTTTATCGGCTCTTTTGATCCGATAAAATTTAGAATATATTCGTTCGCAATATCTATGGCTGAATCGATAATTTTTTTTTCGCGATCACTAAATTTTGATAGAACAAAATCCTTTGTATCGATTGGTCCGTCAACTTTTTCGACAACCTGTTCCCCGCCGTTAATTGGCAAAATTCCAATTCTAACACGAATAAAACCGTCAGACCCAAGCGTATCAATAATGTTTTGAATCCCATTATGTCCGGCACTGCCGCCTTTTAATTTAATTTGGGCATGGCCAACAGGGATATCGATATCATCATGATAAACAATAAGCTGGCCTATCCCAGCCTTGTAAAACTGCAGTATTTTATTTACAGCCTCACCCGATAAATTCATAAATGTATTAGGCTTTACAAAGATTACTTTTTCGCCTTTTGTGCTGACTTGGCATATTTCAGCGTTAAACTTTTTATCAAAATGAAGTTCATTTTCATTCTCAACGCATAACTCCTTTTCTTTAAGCAGCGCATCTATGGCAAAAAAACCCGCATTGTGGCGAGTGCCTTCGTACTCTTTGCCATGGTTACCAAGGCCTACAATAATTTTCATACTTCCTCATACTTTAAAGGCCAGGAATATTCAAACTTCCCGCAATAGCCTTCATCTTTTCAGCAGCATGGGCCTGAGATCGTGAAACAGCCTGTGAAACTGCATTTTTTAAATCATTCTCCAATGCCCTCTTGTTTTCCGGCTTCAAGGATTCCTCGTCAATATCAATATCGGTTAAATGCTGTTCTCCATTGAACACAACTGTAACCCAACCATCATTGCTTTTGGCTTCAATCTCGGTATTTTTAAGTTCTTTCTGAATTGCTCTCGCTTTCTTCTGAAGTTCGTACAATTCTTTTGCTTTGGAAAAATCTACCATATAATCCTTTCTCAAATTAGAAGTTTGAATTTGATTTTTTAATGTTTTATGCAGAAAACATATTTTTTATTGCGAAGATAAATATACTCAAAATAAATGCAAGTATCAATAGAGCAAGAACCGTAACCAAAATCGAGATAAGCTCAGGTGTCGCCAGAAACCCTAAAGAAGGCCTAAAATGTGTATAACGGAAAATAATAAAAACCACAAATAGTATCACCAAAATTGAAACAAGAATATTTCTCATATCCACTACTGATGGTGTCATCGTGACAGCGATAGATAAAATTAAGTAAAAAGCCACAATTGTTGATATGCTGGTAAAATTGAGGGACTTCATCGAATCAATGAACCAATGAAAGATGCTTTGAGCATTAAATGTGACCTCGCTGACATTCAGCGTTTTGAAACCAATAAATTTTGACAAAAAATAGATTGCCAAAGCGCCGATCACAAAAGGAGAAAGAGAAATCAATATTGGGCCAATTATTGGTATTTTGGAGTGGCCATGTTTAACCTCGCCGCCATCAGATTTAAAAAAATTAATTGAGACAACTTTTGCACCAGTTAACAAGCAAAAGAAAGCATGAGAAAGTTCGTGAAGGATTATTCCTGGAGCAACAAAAATTCGGTAAAAACCGCCAGTAGCGTATGACAACATCATATTAATCCCAAAAGATAGCACAAGAATCGATAATATTATGATTGTAAATTGCAGCACTTCACCCCTCTTAAAATTAATTATCTACAATACTTTTATCTTTATTGAAATATTTTAATTCAGCTTCGATAAATCCATCTAAATTCCCACCTAGGACGGAATCAGGATCTTTTGATTCGTATTCAGTCCGATGATCTTTTACCATTTTGTAGGGATGGAGTATATATGATCTAATTTGGCTCCCCCATTCAGGTTCCATGCTTTCACCACGCAGCTCCTCGATTTTTTCTTTGTGTTGAGACTCGAGCATCTTTGCCAGGCGCGCTTTTAGCACGCTCATTGCATTTTCTTTGTTTTGCAGTTGCGATCTTTCATTTTGGCAAGTAGCCACAATTCCAGTTGAAATATGAGTTATTCGGACAGCCGAATCAGTAGTATTTACTCCTTGACCACCCTTACCACTGGAACGAAAAGTGTCAATTTTCAGATCGCTTTCTTTTATCTCAAGTTCTTTATTGTTTTCAACTTTGGGCATCACCTCAACGAGAGAAAAAGAAGTTTGTCGCAGAGCTTTGGCATTAAATGGCGATTGCCTGACAAGCCGATGCACACCGCCTTCACCTTTTAGCTTTCCGTATACATAAGAGCCATCAATTTCCAATGTTGCGCTTTTTATTCCAGCAATACCACCTCTGGATTCATCGATGATCTTTACATCATACCCATTAGACTCCGCCCACCTAATATACATCCGCATGAGCATTTCCGTCCAATCTTGGGCATCGTCTCCTCCAGCTCCGGCATAGAAATTTAGTATAGCTGAGTGGTCATCATATTTGCCCGAAAAGAGTGCAAGGAGCTCCAATTTTTCAATTTCAGGAATCAGGGAATTCAGTTCGTTTTCGTCCGCTATTTCAGCCAATTCAGATAATTCATCAAATTTTTCGGCCAGCTCTTTAAGATCTTTAAGCTCTCTTGCTTTCTCGTTTGACAAATTCTCGTCTGCCCAAAAAGAAGGAGAGCTCATTTCTTCTTCGATTTGTTTAATTCTATCCTTTTTTTCTCCGATATGAAGCAAGGTCTCCAAATCGAATAATCGTTTTTTTGCACCCATAAGTTCATATTACCAGATTCTTGTTTTTCCGAGAATAAGAAAACCAGCCCATTGTATCGGGCTGGTTTTCTTATTTATTTAATTCACACTTTTTCTGGAGGCCTTAGTGAGTAATTTTTTTTGCTTGAGATAAGTCAAGTTTACTCCCGCAAACAAAGATCCAAGAAGGCTCAAAACCCCACCGGCTGCAGCGCCGGTCTTGGGAAGAGGGGTGCTTGCTGGCACAACTTTGGTCAAAATCACGGTTTGGGCAGTCGAAGAAATAGTATTTCCGCCCATAGACAAATATCCCGTATTTATCAGTTGTTCCCCAGCGGCAATATTTGCAGAAGTGATCACCCTGAATCTTACATAGCCTGATTGTCCAGGAGCTAAGGTGTTGATGATAAATCCCTTGGTGACATCTTCAGAAATTACATGTTCAGTGCCATCCAAGTTAATTATCGCAGGAACCGAAGTATCCAGGGCAACATTGGCTGGAAGGACATCGGAAATCTTCACCTGGTCAGCTGGCCCATCTCCAGTGTTTGCAAAATCAATTTTGTATTCCAGCATGTCTCCAGGAAAGGCTGTATTTGATTTGGAAAATTCCAATTCATTGCTGGTGATATTTCTAACAACTTTATTGATCGACAAGACAGGCTCTCTGTGTGGTCTTAGAATTATAATCGTGATTGTATTTCCATACTCGTTAAATAATTTATCATCGAAATGAAAACCATTTTGCGGGTTATCAGGCAATGGGTCCATCACCTTAACCGTAAATTTCCTAACCACATTTTGCCCCGGATCAATTCGAACTTCCGGCCAAATTACTTCTTTGGAATTATTACCTTCCTCTGGATTATCTTTGACAATACCCCCATTACTTATACTGACAATGTTTGATTCCTCTAACACATCGCCGATACCATCCGAAACCACAAAGTTAGTAGCAATGGTTCCGGTGTTTTTGGTGTTCAAGGTATAAATAATAACATCGCCAGGCCTGGCAGGAGTAGATGTCGCATCAACTTTCAAAGTATCATTATAAGCAGACTTTGAACGATGAATATTAACAACTCCGGCTTTCAAGTCAACAATGGCTTCATCGTTAACGTTAATATTACCTGAAATTGCATAGGCAACATTCGTTACAGATTTTGCAACCAATATGTAAGAAGGCGCTTTTGCACGAAATTTAATCACCGCGCCATTTTCCGCGCCAACCTTAAGGCTGCCAATACTTACTCCACTAGCAAAAAATCCGGCTGCGTCAAGATTGGTTGTGCTGTCCTCTTTGGTCATCGTAAGGGAATTATCCACATAGGTTAAATCCGAAGGCAGGCCATCAGAAGCTGTAACTTCCTCAAGCGTTGATTCTCCAGGATTGGTAATATTTATTTTGTATTCCACTGACTCGTTTTGATCTACAGATGTGCGCTCGACAAAACTAGTCTCATTCTTCGAAATGTTCCTTACCGCTTTCTCAATATGCAGATTACCCGGATTCACTTTTGCAGTTGTTTTAAACTGGAACATTACAAAACCGGCAAATTCCCAACAACCATTGATATCTCCGATATTCAAGCCAGACGAAGATAGAAGTTCTGATCCGTCTTGCCCAAAAGGAAGCGGAGTTGGATTGTTTATATCAGGATTGCTTGCCTGATTTGGAAACCACTTAACAGAACCAGGAACCAGTTTAAGCGTTGCATTTTGATCAAGATTAACAGTCAACGTATCAGAAACTGCAGCTACGCTATCAGCTGAAATTGTGGCGGACAAAACAGCTGTTTTGTTGGTGGTCTGTGCAGGCATGGATACCTTAATGGTTGTATTTTCAGCGGTAGTATTGACCTGGCCATTGTGATAATAAATTAAACCATCTATCACATCACCAGCCTGCCCGTCTACAGGATCACGCCAATCATCATCCTGTGTATCACGAGTTGAATTAAAACCCCTAAAAAGCTCCTGATCACCCGGCAGGAAATTAAACCTCGGGCCATCGGCATTGATTCCGATTGCAGGTGAAATAACTTGAGAAATCAAAAGCGCTGCGGCGGCTACGCCTAAAACATACTTTAATTTCTTTTTAATTTGTGAAAACCATTTCATTTTTTATCCTTTTTTAGCCCTCCGCGAACACATTATTTTATTTCTAATAAATACTTAAAAAGTTGGTGCAGGAATCGGCATAAGCCTTAGAATCGAACGCGCAATGTCGGAAATTTCCGCTACATTATCCCCCTTTACAAAAGCAGTATTGGTAAGGGTGTAATCTCCGATCGGCGGGCAACCAACAATAATCCCTGATAACTTGATGATCTTACTCTGGCCCGGATTCATATTACCCAAGCTAATTCCGCCGGCGAAAGTGATTCCATCTGGAACTGAAATACCATTAACCGTCGTGGAACCGGGGACATAATTTACATAAAGCGGAAAGATGTCTCTAGCTTTAACGTTAGTTACAGCCGCATTTCCGGTCGCAGTAACAACGATTTTATAAGTGATCTTTTCTCCCAATTTCACATTATTTTGTTCAACCCAGGTTGATCCGCTTAATACGGTTTTCTGAATTGTTAATCCAGATGTTGTCGAAACAATCACTCTTGCTGTGCTCTGGCCCTTAAACACTCCGGCCATAAAAAGCTTCGCTAAGTTGTCGAGGGTTAGCGTCCCTGCGGGAACTGTCGAATCAACTTTCACTTTGTATATAACCCTGATTGACCCAGCGTCGAGAGGCGCGATATTCGGCAGATTAACCCCGGTAGAAAAAATCGTATCTGGCAGCTTTACTCCGGCTGGATGTGAAGCATCGAAATAAAAGGTTGTGCCTGTTTCATACTTCATATGAAGAGGTAATACATCTTTAACTGAAACATTGTTCGCAGTTACATTTCCACTATTTTCAACTTCCAACTTATATTCAACTACTTCTCCTGGATTCGCGGTAATCTCTTTGTGCCAGACATTTTCATTCAAGTGCTTAACATTCTTATCAATTGAAAGAGCTGTGTTGCCTTTGATTTTTCCGACAAATGTTACAAACCCCGCAAACTCCCAGCATCCATTTATATTTCCTATATTTACGCCATTTGCGCTGGTAATTCCATCAGGCAATGATTGTCCGGGTTGGCCAACATGAGTGGCTTGTTCGGGAAACAATTTAGTTGAACCGGGCACATATTCGATTATTCCACTTGACGGAAGATTAATTGTCTGTCCCGATATGCCTTTGACTGCGCCATTGATTATAGTGTCATAGATTGGGGCAGTTTCATCTGACCACAGAGCGCTTGTCTCTTTTAGCGCATTTGACTCGCCTGTCGGCAGTGAAACGCGAATACGTACATTGTGGGCTGTCGAATTTAACATTCCATTGTGGTAATAGACCAAAAATGCAACTTCATCACCGATATTGGCATCGATCGGGTCAGCCCAATCATTGCCCGAAGAAACAACAGATGCACGAAGCATCTCCTGGTCGCCAGGTAAGAAATTAAATCTTGGTGTTTGGCTTGTGTTATTTGATTCGGCAACTTTGGCATTTGAAGAAACCAAAGACAGCGAAATCAAACTTACAACAGCCAAAATAACGCCAATTGTTCTTTTGGTTTTTGAAATTCTTGTTTTTGATTTGTCCTTAACTCCGTGAAACAATTTCTCTCTCATTTTTTGAAAGAATGACATGTTTCTCCTTACTAGGCTTAAGAATTTCAATTTATTACTCGCACAAAACCATACTAAATTCTTGAGCTAATGTCAATGTGTTTTTTCACTTTTTTCACCTTACCAAACATTCAAAATTTAAATGCTTGGTCGGTGGCCCTGGCGCATAGCGCCAGGGCACCGGTTTAGTTGTACCACACCGCCCGCTAGGGCGGTGTGGGCGTGGGCACGGGGATCGGATCCCCGCAGGTCCCCGGCACCTTCTCCTCCTTGTTCGCCATCCCGGCGAATAGGGTGAGAAGCGTCTCGGTACAGCCTTCGATCACCCGAGCCATGCCCACCGGGCAATCCGGGAGAGGCTGGCTGGGGCTGATCCCCGCAGGAGCGACCCACTCCCGAGCCGGCGCGTACACGACGTACGGTACCGGGTAGGGCTTGGGGATCTCTACGACCACCGGGTAGGGTACCTTGACCTCAACCCGCTCAGGACACGCCAGTTTGCACGCTGGCGGTACCGGAGTGCATGGGATGAAGAAGCGGCCCCTAGCTAGGTTACCGCACCGCACCATACGGGTAATCGTGTACCAGCGCCCCTGTACCCCGTCCTTGCAGCCCATCTCTGCAGGTACTGCGTAGACAGTTTCTGTGGGGATCAGGTACCCGGGAACGAAGCGACCTTCGGACTCAAACCAGACCTCGGCGTCGACATACTGATTGAGCCGGTAGGCCTCCTGGCCGTTGATCGCCGGGCAGTGCCGCCCGATCGGGTACGTGTTCGTGATCTTCTCCGAGAGGTTGATGCCCGAGGCAAACGCTGCCCCGACCATGACCATCAAGAGAAGGGTGAGGATCAGCGTCAGCTTACCCCTCATGGATCTCACCTCCTGTGAGAATCAGCACTTTGACTTTCCCGTCGAGCGGGTACGTCCAGGTGCGAGTGTCCGGAGATGTGGACAGCGCGAAATGCGTATAGCCACGCGCTGCCTCACACGTGAACCAGGACTCTCCCTTGTCTCTCGCCGCGACCGTAAACGGTGCGTTGGGAGCGATCCAGCGGCCATCTTGCTGAACCCACAGGAAGAGTGTCGCCGATGTCTCGCCGGACTGCTCGTCCAGCGCCACGACGAAGGTGGAGTCGGTATGCGCCTCGCGGAGGCGCTCGGCCTGAGACTTTACCGGCGGTGCCGAGGTAGTGACAGGCGTGGTCGTAGTGGAAGGCTGAACGGAAGCAGGGGGCGGATCCACAGGAGAAGCTTGCTGCTGCTCCTGCATCTTCCGTAGCACCGCTTCCGCCGCTTCCGCCCGCTCACGCTCTGCCTGAGCCTGGGCCTTAGCGGCTGCGGCCTCGGCTTGCGCCGCGGCAACTGCCGGATCAGGCCCGTTCTGCCGAGGCATGAACGGAGGTGCGAACCCCTGTGCAGCGCGCGCTGTAGCAGTCGAGATCTCCTGGTAGTCAGCTGGCTTGCAGGCCAGCATTATACTAGAGGAGAACATACTGTAGACACGCGACCGGTAGACCGGCCACAGGGCCTTGGGAAGGTCCTTTTCGCACTGCACGCCGCACTGCCCGTTGAGGAAAGAGACGATGTCGGCGTTTACGTTCTGTACGTTGAACGCTATGGCCGACTGGTCGGTCCTCATGACATGGTCAGCGTGCCTGATGAAGAAGAACCTGTAGTCCCTTCGGGACTGATCGTGGCGAACCTCTGACACGAGGAAGTAGCGGCCAGGACCGAGCCGATTGAGATCAACCCAGAGCCGGTTATCCTCCGCAGAAACACACAGCCCGTCCAGTCCCTCAACTTCGACCCGGGTTCCCTTCAGGTGGCAGTCCTCAATCCCGAATACCCTCAGGTCCACCGACATGCAGCAGGTCTCTTCGGTGATCTTGTATGGCCTAGGATACCCCTCCGAACAGTCCTCGGAGACCGGAGCCGTGAAGGTCTGGCCCAGAGCCCAGCCGTTCACCGTGCCACCTTCCTTGTTGCTGAAAGTGACAATTGCGGTGGGCGAACTGATGACCGTGGTTCCCTTGACCGTGATCAAAGGGATACCAAACCCACCGAAGATCGTGGTCTCGTCGGCCGAAGCCGGCGCGAGACAGACCGCCAGAATGGCAGCCAGAACCAGCAGTACGACGAATCTAGTGCGCATGGTTATGCGCCTCCTTGTGAGTCCCCTTAGCGGGGTTAGTGTCCCCGCAGGGGGATTTTGTATTCATCTATATCAAAGTGCCACCTCGCTCGCTGCGCAGGTGGCACAGTGAACGAGGTCAATCTCCGCCAAAACCGTAGTCTTGGCAAGAGGCGAATGATTTAAAAGTCATCACGCCTTCTGCCAAAAAAGTTCTTCAATTATTTTTGACCTTTCCAACCTCGGCTCGACCATCGGACGAGACGGGTGATTTTCGAATTATCTTCACAGATCCAGCCAGGAATAAGGCGAGAAACGATCAAGGTATTAGCCAGACCAGGTTCGCATTTTTTAAGGAACCATCAATGTCAGCTATAGAGCTTGCCGCCCATAAGGCCCCTTATTCCCAGCCAGACCCGTAAAAACAATCTCTCAACTTCGGTCGAGATAAATCTCCGCTTCAGTCGATGTAAACAATTTCTCAATTCCCTTGGAATAAAAAACGGAATGGAAATCTCTTTCCATCCCTCACTTTCACGAGAATTACTTTAGCACAATTATCGAATCTTGTCAATATCTGACTCTACTATTTCGCATTATTCGAACAAATTAGCTACAGACAGATCGGATAAATATTTCTCTGGATTTCTCAAAAAATCAACCCGAGACAGATCGGTAACATAATCATATGCCGGATTATCAAGATAAGGCCCAATAATTTTGGGGGCTGATTTCAGATTTTTAACCGGCAGGAGTTCTCCGTATCTTGGATTTTTGACAATTTTCTTTTCACCAAATTTATCTAAAATATAATATGCAGCTCCCTGTTTATTTTCAAATTCAGAATAATCAGAATCGAAACCATTACAAACCCAGTTTGCCATTACAAGAGTGCGATTTCCGGCGTTGATTGTGGCGTGTCCATATCCTGGGGGTATAACGATTGAGTTTCCCTCTTCAACTTGGCAGATAATCACATCGGTCACAATGCCGTTCTCTAAATTTTGCACAAGACATGTTGCGACGCCAGACGCTACATAATATAATTCCGGATATTGAAAATTTGTACCCTGCTTGTTTGGGTGATAATGCCCTATGGTTTTTATATATTCATCTCCAATTTTGGCTGGCGGCACAACGGTAAGATCAAATCTCAAATTGGAATTTGAAATTTTCTCGGCATCAGCCATTTTTTTTACGCCTCGGTACATTAAATATGAAGAATTGTCAGAGAGTGGAACGTCCTGATTGGCAGCAACTGGGCGAAGGTCGGAAAATTTTCTCTCACTGACTTTTTCCACGTCGACAGCGGCACCAAAAGACAGCCTGCCGTTTTCTTCAAGCAGAGCAGAAAAGCCGATTTTGTCCGTAAGATTAGTCATTTTTAATCATGTTAATTATTTTTTCAATATCTCGAATCGATTTGATCGAAGCTGCTTGCTTTCTCATCTCTTTTGCATTTTGGAATCCTCTAAGATAAGCCAAAAGATGTTTTCTAAATTCAATTATACCATGATCCCCTTTTGTTTCGTAAACAAGTTTTGCATGTTTCAATATTAAAGCTGTGGGTTTCAAGCTGTTAACTGCAAGCTCTGCAGAAAAGATCCATGGCTTGCCAAAAGTGGCTCGACCTATCGCTACCCCATCAAGCTTAATGCCCCCTGATTCACTCCTTTTGATGGCTTCATCGTAATTTGAAATATCACCATTGCCTATAATCGAAACTTCCTTATTTTTGATCTTTGATATTTGATCTTTGATTTGATAAATATTTTCCCACCTGGCTATGTTCTTAAAGCCATCTTTATAGGTTCGGCCGTGAATTATGATTGCATCGGCTCCGGCTTCAGCTAATCTAGGAGCAAAATCCAATATTTCATTGTCATTTTCCCAGCCAAGACGAGTTTTTACCGAAAGAGGAATTGATATTTCCGCCCTAACTGCGCGGACGATTTCGCAAGCCAAATCAGGATTCTTAAGAAGCGCTGCGCCGTGATCCGATCCGATAACTTTGCGCGCCGGGCAGCCCATATTGATATCAATTCCGTCCGGCTTCAAATTTTCCACCACCCATTTGGCGGCATAAGCAAATTTTTCGGGATATTTTCCAAAAAGCTGAACTACTATCGGCCTCTCGTCGTCGTAGAACGAAAGTAATTCGGCTGTAGAATGATTCTTGCCTTCGACTTTATGGACTTTACCGACTTTATGGACTTTGAACTTGCCGTAGGCAATCGCATCTGCAGAAACCAATTCTGTCATCACGACATCGGCACCATATCCTTTGCACAGAATTCTAAATGCTGAGTCGGTATATCCGGCCATGGGAGACAATACCAAAAGCGGATTATGGGGATTTTTTCGAGTCCAAATATTATTCATTTTATTTCTTAGTTACCTTACTACCGCCAGCCGTATCTTCAACTTTGTAACCAAGCTTGTCAATTTCATCGCGCAAATCGTCGGATTTGGCCCAGTCCTTTTCCGCTCGTGCTTTTTCCCTCTCTCTGACTAGATTTTTGACCTCTTCGGGAATATCTATCTCGGCCTTTTCCCCTAGATTAAGACCAAGAATTTTGTCCATCTCAAGTAACGTTAAATATTTTTCACCGGCCTCAAGGCTTACATTGCGAATCATTTCCCAAACTACTGCCAATGCCTCCGGCATATTCAAATCATTAGCAATTTTCTCTTTGAACCCGTTTAAATATTTAGAATTTTGGATTTGATTGGAAATTGGAAATTGGAAATTGGAAATTCCGCGGATGATATTAAGTAAACGCTCCCTAGAATTTTTAGCCGCGGCCAGCGCTTCCCATGTGAAATTTATCTTGCTTCGGTAATGCGCAGAGAGGCAAAGATAGCGAAAATCTAATGGGTCAAAACCGCGCTCTTCAATATCGGCAAGCTTGTAAAAATTGTTCAGGCTCTTGCTCATCTTTTTGCCATCAACTAAAAGATGCTCTCCGTGAACCCAGAAATTGGCAAACGGTTTTCCTGTTCTGGCTTCTGATTGAGCAATCTCATTTTCGTGATGGGGGAAGATTAAATCGACGGCACCCGCATGGATATCGAGGGTATCCCCAAGTCTATCTTGCGACATAGCAGAACACTCAATATGCCAGCCCGGGCGCCCCTTGCCAAGTTCTGTTCCTGCCCCGAGCCATGTCGAAGGGTCCCAAAATATCTCTCCATCCGCTTTGTCCCAGGCTTTCCAAAGCACAAAATCAGCTGGGTTTTCTTTATCGTACTCATCTTGTTTGACGCGGGCACCGGCCCTTAGGCCTTCCTTGTCAAGATGTGAAAGTTTTCCATAATCTGTAAATTTTGAAATTGAAAAATAGATCGATCCATCATCGGCCTTGTAGGCAAACCCTTTTTCCAAAAGCTCCGAAATAAACTTAACCATTTGCGGGATATATTCGGTGGCACGAGTAACCGTGTCGGGCTTTTCAATATTTAGTTTAGAAAGATCGTAAAAAAATAATTCTTCATATTTGCGCCCGAGTTTTTTAAGCTCATCCTTCTTGCCACCGCTGTTTTTTATAGTTTTATCGTCAACATCAGTGATATTCATTATATGATTTACTTCATAGTCGACAAAAGACAGAACTCTTTTTAAAACATCCTCAAAAATATAAGTACGCAAATTTCCAATGTGTGCATAATCATAAACTGTCGGCCCGCAAGTATATAGCCCGACCTTTTTATCGTTAATTGGCTCAAACTCTTCAATTTTCCGTGATAGAGTGTTAAATAATTTCATATTTTTATCCTAATAAGACAATACAAGATCAGCTATCCTTTTTCAATTGACTAAACTAAAAAATCCCTCGATTTCTCTCGGGATTTTATTTCCAGGCTAAAATTCATCGTCAGCTGCGCCTTGCATCCTTTCAAGCGGTATTTCTTCTTCTGCAAGATCCATCGGCTCAAATTCTTCACCAGGATAATCATTCTCTTTTCGGGTATCATCATCAGTGTCGCCGATATTGACCATACTACCGCCACAGGGGCATTTCTCTTCACCCGGATCATCTAGTGTAGAGTGTCCGCATTCTTCGCAGACCCATTCATTTGGCATCTTCCCTCTTTGTTTTAATTTTATACTTTTCAGATTTTATATGTCAGAATTTCCAATGTCAATGAACAACAATTATCCTCTCTGGCAGCAGAATTTATGAGTTATCAACAGCTACATGTAATCTTTTCTGCCTTCCAGTGAACGCTTCAGCGTAACTTCATCGGCATACTCAAGATCACCGCCAACTGGCAAACCTCTAGCAATCCGGGTAATTTCTATACTGCTGTTTTTAGTTTTTACCTTGTCTTTAATATACGCAGCGGTGGCTTCTCCCTCCAGGTCCGGATTAGTTGCAAGAATTATTTCGTCAAATTTCTCATTGTCCAATCTTTTCAAAAGTTCAGAAATTCTTAGTTCTTCCGGGCCAATTCCATCAATCGGGGAGATGGATCCACCAAGAACATGATAGATGCCATTAAATCCACCGGACTTTTCGAGAGCAATTACATCAAGCGGTTCTTCTACGACAGCCAAGACCGATTTGTTTCTTTTATCATCAATGCATATTTTGCATATATTTTCTTCCGAAAAATTGAAACATTTTTCACACTTTTTCATACCATCAGAAATGCCTAGCACAGCATCACCAAGTGATTTAATATCTGTTTCGGGCTTAGTCAAAAGATAAAAAGTAAGCCTTGCAGCCGTTTTTGGCCCAACACCTGGTAGCTTTGAAAATTGATCTATTAGATTCTGAATTGATTTAGGAAGCATTGAACGAACAAATTAATAATTAATAAATATTTAGGATTTTATTATTTTTCAATTTAATTTTGACTTTTAAGTTCTAACTTTTGGCTTCTTTTACCGGTTCATCCCAGGTAGCATATTTACATGAAGGATAACGCGAACATCCCCAAAATCTTCTGCCTTTTTTGGTTCGGCGCTCGATTACGTCTCCCTCACCACATTCCGGGCATTTTATTCCGGTTGGGGTGATGATTGTCTTGGTATTTTTACACTTTGGATAATTTTCGCAGGCAAGAAATTTTCCAAATCTACCCTCTTTCAACAGCATTTTTCCACCACATTTTTCGCATTTTTCACCTTCTGCCTCAGACAATTTTTCAGTCTCGCCGTTTTCGGTTATAACTTCAGATTTTTTATCTGCCTTGGTTTCCAATGGGCGGGAATATTTACATTCCGGATAACCACTGCATGCAACAAATTTGCCATATCTGCCAGGCCTAATAAGCAGGATTTTTCCACATTCGGGACATTTCTCCTTAAGCTCTTCAATTTTTACAAAATCTTGTTTTTCAAGCTCTTTACCTTTTATTTCAAGTTCGGCCTCGAATGGTTTATAGAATTCGTCAATTACTAATTGCCACTTAATTTTTCCTTCTGCAACATCATCAAGCTCGTCTTCCATTTTAGCTGTAAATTTATAATCCACTACTTCCGGAAAATGTTCTACTAAAAGATCGTTGACAATTTCACCAATTTCTTCAGGCTTGAACCTTCGCTCATCAAGCCTTGCATAACCACGATCGACAATCGTTGACATTGTTGGTGCATATGTTGACGGACGGCCAATCCCTAAACTTTCCAATTTCTTGACCAATGTCGCTTCCGTATACCTCTTTGGGGGTTCAGTAAATTTCTGATCGGCCAAAAGCTCATGAAAATCCAGATTTTCTTCCTTTTTTAGCTCCGGAATCGTAATTGCTTCTTCCTCAGATTCGTCATCCTTGCCCTCAGTATATACTTTAATAAAGCCGTCAAATTTTATGCTTTCTCCGCGGGCCAGAAAAACCGGCTTACTTGAAATATTGGCTTCGATTTTTGCCTCGATTATCTTAATAACCGCTTCCCGCATTTGCGAAGCAACCGTTCTCTTCCAAATAAGGTCATAGAGGCGCTGCTCTCGGGCATCATAAGAAGCCTCACGCTTGGCAAAATCAGTCGGACGAATCGCCTCATGCGCTTCCTGTGCATGTTTTGATTTGGTTTGATATGCCCTGACACCTTCCGGCAAATATTTTTCGCCGTATTCTTTTAAAATTGTGCTTCTAATCGCAGAGAGTGCATCTGCAGACAAATTCGTCGAATCTGTTCGCATATAAGTGATATGGCCTTCTTCATACAATTTCTGGGCTACGGCCATCGTTTGTTTAGCTGAAAACCCAAGCTTTCTCGATGCTTCCATTTGCAAGGTCGAGGTTGTAAATGGTGCAGATGGATTGCGCAATGACTCACTTTCGGTTACATCCAAAACTTGATAATTTGCTTCATGCAATTTTTTCTTAATGTTGTCGGCTTCTTTTTTCGTCTTGATATCCATTTTTTTCACTGGCTTGCCGCCATCTTCAATAAGAGTTGCTTTGAATTTTAATTCATCGCCCTTTTTTGACAGCAAAACAGCAATAACCCAAAATTCCTCCGGCTTGAAATTTTTGATCTCGCGTTCTCGCTCTACCACAAGTCGAACCGCAACCGATTGAACGCGGCCAGCAGACAAGCCGGATTTAACCTTTTTCCACAAAAGCGGAGAAAGTTTGTATCCGACTAAACGATCAAGAATTCGCCTGCCCTGCTGGGAATCCACCAGGTTCATATCAAGTTTTCGAGGGTTTTTGATTGCTTTCTCGATCGCCGATTTGGTTATTTCTGCGAATGTAATTCTTTTAACTTTCGGGTCATCGCCTTTTATTTTAAGGGCTTCTAGTATATGCCAAGAAATCGCCTCGCCTTCTCGGTCCAAGTCGGTTGCAAGATAGATTTCTTTCGCCTTTGCTTCAGAGGTTTTAATTTCAGAAATAATTTTTTTAGATTTTGGAGGAATAACATATTTGGGTTCGTAGTTTAATTTTGTATTCACACCAAGTTCGCTTACAGGCAAATCTCTGACATGGCCAAAAGATGCCAGGATTTTATAATCCTTGCCCAAATATTTTCCAATTGTTTTGACTTTTGCTGGAGACTCAACGATCACAAGGTTCATTGTACGTTCCTTTGGTTTTTAGCCCCTAAGGGGACCCCTTTGGGGTTATTTTATTAGATTTTCTTCCTGTATCTTCCACCCACATTCTCAATTAAACCTTTCATTTCCATTATTGTCAAAAGAGAATTTAGCTCGATGACATTTATTTTGCTTGACACAAGAATTAAGTCAGCTGGCATATCTTCGCTACCGATAATTTCCAGAATTGACAACTCTTTGTCATTTGCAGGAGAAATCTCTTTGATTTTATCTACAAATTTTATTTTTTCAATATTTAGTTCACCCAAAATATCGTCGATAGACTGGACTAACTTAGCCCCTTTTTGAATCAAAAGATTGCACCCTCTTGATGTTTCCGATGTAATCGGCCCCGGAACTGCAAAAATCTCCCGATCATATTCAAGACCAGCTTCAGCTGTGATCAGGGCACCCGAAATTTCCGCCGCCTCCACCACCAGAATTCCTTTTGACAGCCCCGCAATTATGCGATTGCGTGCTGGAAAATTTTGTTTAAATGCTTCGGTTCCCGGAGGATACTCAGAGACAATTGCCCCGCCCTTTTTAATAATTTCATAAGCCAGCCCTTGGTTTGCGACTGGATAAATTCTATCAAGACCACATCCCAATACACCAATTGTAATTCCATCAGCATCGAGCGCGCCTTTATGCGCGACGGCATCGATTCCTAAGGCAAGACCAGAAATAATGCCAAGCCCATTTTCCGCACACTCTTTACTAAGCCTGTATGCAACGTTTTGGCCGTATGAGGAAAATTTACGGCTGCCCACTATTGAAATTGCCGGAACATTAAAAGCATTGATATCACCTTTTATATACAAAATTATTGGTGCGTCATAAATCTCTCTTAAAATATCGGGGTACCTCTTGTCAAAAAAAGTAAGATAACCGATTCCAAGTTTTCTCAATTTTTTTACTTCCTCGTCGGGATCAAATTGATTTTTCGCCTCCATAAACATATCCTGAAACTTTTCACCATATATTTTTTTTAACTCCCTGCCATCAGATTTCCATAGTTTTTCGGCATCATCGCAAAAAGCAGCAAGCATTTTTTTAATAGTCTGCGAACCAATTTTAGGATGTGAATTTAGAGCTAATAAATATTTAGACATTTAAGTATGTTATAAGTATAATTGAACAGACATTAATTATCCAGGAGTATTTATGGGAGAAACAAGACAACCTTTTGATCCCAATTATCCAAGGGGTCATCTCTTTTCCGAAGACAAAGATTGGAAAGATATTCAACCCGATGAACCGTTAGCAGAAACTGATAAACCTCAATCAGTAGATCATTCCAATGATATTCCTCTGCCCGGGCTCGAACCTGATTCCCCGGATGTACCAGGCGAATCAATTTCAATTCCACGATATTCGGAAGATGATGAAAAATCAAAACCACTTACAGAGGACCAAATAGCTAAACTTAGCGACAAAGATCGCAAGCTGTATGACAGCATTGGCTGGCCAGGGACAGATCAATACGACCAATATCAAAGACGAAGGTTTCTCTAGTAGTATTAACTTTCAATTTTCAAAACTGCTTGCTTCAAAAGTTTTGAATATAGTACTAATCCAACAGCTTCCATGTTGCCGTGTTGTTCGCGACCAAGAATATTCCCACCACCGCGGATTTCAAGATCGGACATTGCAATATTGAAACCTGAACCGAGCTCTGTGTTCTCCGCGAGTGATTGTAGCCTTTTAAATGCATTTACTGATAATTCTTTCTTGTATGTAAAAAGAGAATAAGCTTGCCGATCGGAACGGCCAATACGGCCTCGGATTTGGTAAAGTTGTGACAAACCAAACCTGTCGGCCTCTTCAATGATTAGCGTGTTCACGTTCGGTAAATCCAAGCCGTTCTCAATAATAGTCGAGCAAACCAGAATATCGACATCTCCTTTTGCAAACTCTGCCATGGTATTTGCCAAATCTTCTTCAGACATCTGGCCATGAGCGATTTGGATTTTGGCTTTGGGCAACATCCGCTGCAATTTTTCTCGTGTAGGAATGATTGTTTCCACCCTGTTGTGAAGATAATAAATTTGCCCGCCACGCTTAAGCTCTCGATCAGCAAATTCGACAATGTCAGAATCATTAAATTTCGCAATTTTGGTCTCGATGCTTTTCCGACCTCTAGGCGGAGTATTGATTTCTGAAATATCGCGTATGCCGGAAAGCGAAAAATAAAGCGTGCGTGGAATCGGAGTAGCAGACAAGATCAAAACATTTAATTTTTCTGATAATTTTTTGAATTTCTCTTTTTGTTTAACGCCGAATCTCTGTTCCTCGTCAATAATGACAAGGTCTAGAGATTTAAACCTGACATCAGAAGATAAGAGCCGATGCGTACCAATCGCAATATCAGTAGAACCACTTGAAATTGATTTAACTGTATTCTCCATGTCCTCCTTCGAAAGAAATCGGCTCAATTTTGCAATGTTCACGCCGGTATGTTCCAAGCGTTTGGTAAATGTCGCAAAATGCTGTTCAGTAAGAATTGTCGTTGGGCAAAGATATGCGACTTGATAACCATTGGCAACAGCCTGCAAAGCCGCTCGCAATGCGACTTCGGTCTTGCCATAGCCAACATCCCCGCAGATCAGTCGATCCATCGGTTTCATCGAACTAAGGTCCAAATAAATGTCATTGAGAGCTTTTTTCTGGTCGGGCGTCTCGGTATATGGAAATGTTTTTAAAGCCTCTTTCTCGATGATTTTGTCAATGTTATACGCAGGTTTTTTAATCAACTCCCTTTTGGCATAAATGGCAAGAAGTTCTTTTGCCAACTTAAGAGCGCTTTCATATATTCTTTGTTTGGTTCTTTGCCAAGTAATACTTCCTAATTTATTTAATTTCGGCTTTCGCCTTCCAACCCCGACATAAGGGCTGACCCGATCGATTTCACGGAGCGGAACATAAAGATAATCATCATTGAGATAAGCAATAAATATATATGGTTTAAAAACTTCACCGATCTTTTTTAGGCCGATTCTCCGAAAAATTCCAACACCATGATCAATATGTACAACATAATCATCCGGTTTAACTTTTGTGCCATTTGGGAATCGTAAAATGTTTTCATCAATAATTATTGATGAAACTTGTGTTGTTTTTTCATTTACCGTTGATGTAATCGACTCAACCTGATCACCAAAAAAACTGATTTTACAGACACCTAAACTATTGGTCGGATAAATTGTAAGAAGATCTCCAATCAATTTGTATTCGCCCGGTTCCGCAACCTTCTCCGCTTTCTGATAACCGGATTCTTCTAATTGTATGATTAAATCATACAATTTGTATTTTTTACCAAAACTAATCTCTTCCATATTTGAAATAACTTATGTAATCTGATAATGTATATGCATAATCTTCTTAGTGCTATCTGCGATTATAAGCCTTTGCCCCTCCTTTGGCTAGTCTACCTTAAGACCTACGGTCTTGGGCGGACTCGTAGATAGCACTAAGCATGTTAATAAAAATCTCGTATCAATTACGAGATTTTTATTTATTCGATTTTCCTTTGTGCTATTCTGTATTACAAAATTCTGTGTTCGTTACTTCTTCTCGACTTCGATTCCCATACTTCTAGCAGTGCCAGCAATAACTTTCATTGCAGCAGAAACATCATTTGCATTTAGATCAGCCATTTTTTCTTCAGCAATCTGCTTCAATTTTTCTTGTGAGATTTTCGCGACTTTGTCCTTTTTCGAGTTCGCAGCCCCACTCTGAATATTACAAGCTTTTTTAAGGAGGATTGCCGCTGGGGGGGTTTTCAAAATAAAGGTAAAGGTTCGATCTTCGTAAATCGTAATTTCAACCGGAATAATAGTGTCACCTTTTTCTCGAGTTTGCTCATTAAAAGCTTGGCAAAATTCCATGATGTTTACACCATGTTGGCCAAGGGCTGGTCCAACCGGGGGGGCAGGATTTGCTTTTCCGGCAGGGCATTGCAGTTTTACAATTGTTTTTACTTTTTTTGCCATAACATTTACCTAAGATATTAGTTTTAAGTTATTAGTTAATATTACACTTTTTTAACTTGCAAGAAGTCTAAGTTTACAGGTGTTTCACGACCAAACATATTAACAAGCACTTTGACAGAACCTTTGTCTTGGTTAATTTCTTCAACCTTACCTTCAAATCCCTTGAGTGCCCCATCGGTAATACGAACCAATTCGCCTTCTTTGAAATCGACTTTATACTTTGGTTCTTCAACACCCATTCGTTTCTTGATTCTGCCAATTTCATCCTTCGACATCGGGGTTGGGCGAACGCCGAATCCAATAAATCCGGTAACATTCGGAGTGTTTCGAACAACATACCAAGAATCATCAGTTACAATCATGTCAACAAGGACATATCCTGGGAAAATTCTTTTTTCAACGGTTCGTCTTTTACCATTTCTGATTTCGATTTGCTTTTCTTTTGGAACAATGACATCAAAAATTTTATCAGCCATGCCAAGAGATTCGATTCTCTGTTTAAGGGAATCAGCAACTTGTTCCTCGTATCCAGAATAAGTGTGAATTACATACCAGTTACGCTCGCCAGACTGCTTTAAGGTTAGAAAGCTTTTCTTTTCTTCGTCGGCTTGTGGTGATGGCTCTTCTTCCTTGAGAATCATCTCTTCGGTTTCACTCTCGCCCGAAACCTTATCGACAGAAACAGGCTCTTCAATTTTTTCAATTTTTTCTTCTGCCATAAATCCCCTATTGTTTTAAGGAAATTATATATGAAATTAAACTTGACAATCCCTGATCTATCGCCGTAACTATCAGCACCGCAACTATCGAGGAAACAATGACAATCAAAGTATGATTAATTACATCCTTACGGCTAGGCCAAGTAACCTTATTAAGCTCCTTCCATACTTCTGAAAAATATTTCGGGATCCTATTTATAAATGTCATTTGGACTCTATTTTATTAATTTGAACCTTTAAATACGAACTTCTTGACCCGGCAGTTCGCTTGTATCTCTTCTTTGCTCGGAACTTCAAGATGCGAACTTTGTCCGTTCTGCCAGTTTCTAGAATTTCTCCTTCGACTTTGGCATTTTTTATCTCCGGTTTACCGATTTCCGTTTTTTTATCATCAGAAACAAGCAAAACCGAATCAAAAATGATTTTCTTGTTCTTGTCATCGTAATCAGACATCGGTAGATTGATAGTTGTCCCTTCGGACACCTTGTACTGATTGTTTTTGTAAGAAATTATTGCAAACATCGGTACTCCAAATTAAAAAAGACCTGCGGTCCACTTGGTAAAAGTGTATCATAAGGCCCTAATAAAAGTCAAGTGAATTAACACCCATACCCCTATTTGAAGAATTTTTGTTTTTCTTTCTGATATATACTCTGTATTAAACCAAGTGCACTAAAACTAATAACTAGAGATGTTCCCCCGTAACTCATAAATGGCAAAGGTATTCCTGTAACTGGTAAAAGGCCCAAATTCATTCCGATATTAACTGCTGTTTGAAAAAGAAACATTGCACCAATCCCACATGCCAAAAAAAGTCCGTAATAATCTTTTGAATATGAGGCGATCGAAAAAATCCTAATTATCATAAACAAAAATATTGCCACTATCAAAACTGAACCCAAAAAACCCAGGGCCTCTGAAGTACCAGCAAAAATAAAATCAGTATGTGGCTCTGGTAAAAATTTAAGTTGGCTTTGCGATCCTTGGCCCAATCCTTGCCCCAGAAGGCCACCTGAGCCAATGGAAATTTCTGCTTGTTTTACATTGTATCCATTCCCGTACGGATCGTTCTGGGGATTAATGAAAGTCATCACCCTATTCCGCTGATAAGTTTTAAGTAGTTTTCCGAAGGGAGCAACATTATTTACGGATAAAATAAAGGATCCTAAAAATAAGGCTAGAATTATAAATATTACGGCATACTGCTTGACAGTCGGTTTTGAAATAACCAACAAAATTGTATAAATAAATGCTACAACAAGCGCAGTGCCAAGATCGGGCTCTTTTAAAATCAGAAGTAGAGGTGGAACCATTAGAACAAGTGACCATAAATAATCTTTTATATTGAGTTTTCCCACGCGTTTATAAAAAAAGGAGGAAAGAGCGAATATCAAAGAAATCTTGGCAACTTCAGAGGGCTGAAGCCGAAAGAAGCCAAGATCAATCCACCTGGTAGCCCCCTTTGCCGTTGCACCCATCATGTCTACAATAATAAGAAGCAAAAGCGCCACGAAATAAAAAATCCACCACACATTCTTGAAGCTTCTATAATCCGAAAAAGCAAGCACGAACATCGCCCCAAGACCAAGTAAAGCACATAGACCCTGTTTAAATGCCAAGGTGGCATCTCCGCCAGCATATACTAAACTATAAATTACCGATACGCCAATCGCACACAGAATGATTGGCCCGATAAACAAACCCAGATCAAAATTTTTGAGCTTTGTTAACATGTTGGCCTAAATCATTATTTCAATTAACTTTTGGGCTGTTTTCTCGCCTTTAACGATCCTTATAGCGGACGGATTAGTGTTGAAATATTCAGCAATCGATCTAATCACCGCCTTATTCGCTTTGCCTTCAACTGGTTTTTCGTTGATCCAAATTTTAAAAATGCCGTCATTCTCGAGAATCTTCGGTTTTTTTGAATTAGTAATTACTTTAACTGAAATTATTTTAGTGTTATTTTTTACATTTTTCATCGAGTGCTTCATTTACTAGCCTATCAGCCCTCTTGTTTTGTTCGCGTGGCACGTATGTAAAAATTAATTTTATGTGAAACTTGCACTTGATCTTATTCAACGAATCCAAAAGAATACTTATGCCCTCATTTTTTACCTTGTAATTTCCGTTGATTTGTTCAACTACCAGCTGGCTATCTAGCCGGCAAACAACTTCTGAATCAGGATTGTTGTTGTTTTTTAGCCACTTGCTTTTCTCGAGAATTAGAAGTGCTTTGAGAATCGCACGATATTCAGCCTGATTATTGGTAGTATTGCCGATAAATTCTTTATAAGAATGGATTTCAACTTCATTTTCATCATAAAAAACCACTCCGATGCCTGCCGGACCCGGATTTCCTCTTGCCCCGCCGTCGGTATTTATATAGATCTTCGGCATCAAATTCCCAATCCAACAGCCTTATGCACCCTTCCAAGGGTTTCTGTGGCAATAGGCCAAACTTTATTGGCTCCTTCGTTCAATAATTCCTTGATTTCAGATTCACTTGATATTATTTTGTTGTATTTTTCCTGTATTGGGCGCAAATATTCAATAATGACTTCAGTCAAAGATTCCTTGAATTCCTTGTACCCTTTGCCGACAAACTCCCCTTCGATTGAGCTAATTTCTTTTCCGGTGACCTCGTGATAAATGTTCAATAAATTGGTGATCGCAGGCCTTTCTGTTCCAGATTTAACTTCCGATCCAGAATCGGTAACCGCGCGCATTATTTTTTGCTTGACAATGTCCGCTGTGTCAAACATTGAGATATAGTTGTTTGGGGTTGAAGATGATTTACTCATTTTCTTTTCCGGGTTATCAAGACCCATAATTCGGGCGGATGTTTTTTTAATTAGTGGCTCAGGTATAGTAAATATTTGGCCAAATTTGCTATTGAATCGAATGGCAATGTCACGGGTTAGCTCAACATGCTGTTTTTGATCATCACCAACAGGCACATGGGTTGTCCCATAAAGAAGAATATCGGCCGCCATAAGGACGGGGTAATCGAACAAACCGGCAGAAACCGAGTCAGAATCGCCTCCTTTATCTTTAAATTGGGTCATTCGTTTAAGTTCGCCAATATTTGTAAAACAATTCAAGATCCAGGCAAGTTCGGAATGTTCCGGTCTTTGAGACTGGACAAATAGAGATGATTTTTTAGGATCAATTCCTGCTGCCAAATAAAGCGCAGCCAAAGATATGATATTTTTCTGAAGCTCCTCGGGGTCTTTTGGTACAGTTATGGCATGAAGATCAACAATACAAAAAATAGATTGCTCGGCATCATTTTGAAGATCAATCCATTGTTTAATTGCACCCAAATAATTTCCGATGTGTATTTGCCCTGTTGGCTGTATACCAGAAAAGATCTTCATTTTGATCCTAAAATTAATGTTAAAAAAATAGAATTTAACTTTATACTATACAAGTTCGTATGAAAATTCAAACTATGGGTTATAGTCTCGGCTCTCAACACTCGTTTTGATTTCAGCCTGAGCACGATAATTGGGCAGTAAATTGTCATAATCTTTTGATTGTGCAAAGATCCCTATCCTTACAAATGGCTGCTGAATTCCAGACGAAGCCATAAACCCCCAAAATCTGGCATTGAGGCTTACTTCATTATTTACTATTTCCTCTCTAAAATTTTGGTTTGTGTTCAAATTTATCGTGCCTTTCCATTCATTACTAGAAACTTCATCAGAAATCGTATATTCGCGACGATAAAGGTCATGATCGCCACTTGCAGTCACCAGCGTTCTGTAGAGTATTATTTTACTATCAGTTTTTTTAAGTACTCCAAGAGAATAATAGTTATTTGAATTGTAGTTGATTGTCTCATCTGGGTTTGTTCCGCCTGGCCTAACAATATTTCCAGAAGTCGTGGAAAAACTGCCAGACTGATCGGTTTGGACCAAAAACACATCCCTAACAAGCACATCTGCGGTAGTACCCGCCGTGATTTTTACGCTGCCGTTTGAAAGCCTCACGTCATCTGAAATTTTCATCATAGTACCCCTAGCCTCGGACAGAGAATTTCTGGTTTCCCTAATTTTTGCATTATATGAGGAAGTCATAGAAAAAACAGCTGTTGCCATGATCATAATAATGGCAAAAATTGTCGATGCAATCAGTATTTCTATGAGTGTAAAACCTTTTTTGTGTGAATTTGTCATATGCTAAAAATTAGGATGTGAATTAGTAATAAGCTCGTCAATCAAAACAGACTTGCTATTATTATCGCCCCAGGTTATCGTGCAAGTTGCAATTATGGCATTGTTATTATCGACGGTGATATTATTTCCTAAACCATCTGTAACATTGTCGATATCCTCTGCAGCCTTGAAAATAATGGTTCGCGTAAATTTGTTTCCATCTAGCGGTACTTCTCCAGTGATTCCGGATCCATCTTTTTCAACTAATTTTGAACGATTTGGATAATTGGGAGCCGGAGTAGAACTCGCGGCCTTAAAGTCAAAAACATATTCGGTATTTAGTTTTGGCTTATTGTCAGCAATATTTTCCAATACGAAGGAATTCCATTTTGTAGAGGGGTCATTGTCAATGTAATTGGTATCGCGAATCTGCCTTAACATTTCAATCCCCTGTTGTGCTAAAAATGTGGCTTGAGCTCTTTGCTTAGTCAAACTCAAGTTGTTTAGAACCGTCTTGCCAAGCACAACAAGAGCACCAAGCATGGTGATAATAATAACTCCAGCCAGTAATACTTCTAGCAAACCAAAGCCTTTAGTTTTTGTGACGAGCATTTTTTTCATTGCATAATGGTATTATTTTTTGCCGAATAAGGCTCTGCGGTGACTACGACCCGTTGTTCGCGCGTTGTTCTGTTTGAACCTATAGTAATGCTTGTACTTGGTAAATTATTATTGATTTTAAAATTTCCGGGGTAATAAGAGTATGTAAAACCCAAATCCGATCCGGTACCGAAAACTACATTCATTCCAGTAAAGTCTACAATGTCTTTGGAGTCAGTTATAGAAGTAGGCGCAAGATCACAATCCTCTTTTGTGCTATTGATCTGCCCGTACTGAATATTCATACTTGTTCCATCGGGGTTTTGAGTAAATATAATCCTGGCACAATTTTGGTTTTGTTGGGGATTTTGTGAATATGCATAGGCGCGATCCAGCAGCGCTTTCACCTCGTCTGCCTTTAATACGACTTCCTGCCTGGCCCCAAAATTTTGATATGCCGGAATAGCTGCCGCAGCCATTAACAAAATAATCGCAATCACTATCAATATTTCAATTAATGTAAAGGCTCTTTTTTTAAAACTCATTTTTAACCAAAATTAACAATATTGTCATGGCGCACTAACAAGATTTGAACCGACGAAAAATATTTCTGGATATTCCGGTGATGTATAGGCGCTGGAAAAATCTTTGAGCGATTCAGATGCGGACAGTGCCATCGCTTGCCCTTGTGTATCGCGGAGTGTTTGGCTGAAAAATTTCCTACCATTCCCATCATTTGCGATTTCAAGGTGAGCGGCTAATACATAAGAATATTTCGATGTAAGATAGGTGTAAAAATATTCATTCGGATCCGCATGCCAAGTTACATGGTTTTGGGTATTATCTTTTTGTTTAGGATCTTCCGCCATAGGAAGGGGAATATATCCGTTGAGAAGCCCATTGAGACCGCTAGACCAGCGATTAGTATTGGGTCCACCATCCGGGTTTGACAATGAATTACAGCTTCTTACCCGATACCAATTTTGGCCGGCTGGAACATTTACTGCATCATATGGATATACCCTTCTATCGGCATGAAATGCTTCAATTGCCGCAGCAATTGCCTGAATATCAGCCTTTCTCTTGTTGTCCCGCGCTTTTGCCTGGGCATTGGTATATGAAATGATAATAATTGTTGCAAGAATCCCAATAATTGCAACTACGACAAGCAGCTCAATTAATGTAAATGCCCTTGATTTTGCTAAATGCCGTCTCATCTATTTGTGTGTTTATCTATAAAATAGGCCTTGTTATTGTCATGATCTTGTTGGTTGTAAGAAAAATTTGGCGGATCAGTGGTTGCGGGACCATATCCCCCGCAAATCCCGCCCACAGGGTAAAAAGCGGTGTTTCCGGAAGAAGTCTCAAGACGGGTAGTCAAACAATACTGATTTGGCCACAATATAACCCCGTAAGAATAAATCTCACTTTGATTCCACGATTCAAGTCCATTGTATGAGCTGAGTGCAACCTTTGGATCTTGCGGTAGAGAACTAAGATAGCCCGAAAGCCAATTGCCCAACTTGGGCCAATAGCGAGGGTCTGCAGAATCGTTGACATATGAGGCGAAGGTATCATGATCTGTGTTGGAATACCTATGCTTATCGGCATATCTCATTTCCAACGCACTGGCGATGGACTCGAGATCGACCTTTCTTTTATTATCTCTGGCTTTGGCTTGTGCATTATTATAAGAAATGATAATTATTGTTGCCAAAATTCCGATTATTGCAATAACAACCAATAACTCAATTAATGTGAAACCTCTTTTTCTGTCCATATCCCCTCCTAAATCCTAAAATATCCAAAATACCAATCAATAAAATATTGTCCCCAAATAAGGGCAATCAGCGCCGAGGCAATCAAAAACGGGGCAAATGGCAAACTATCTTTCATTTGTTTCTTTTTAGTAGCTAAATATATTACACCCACTATTGAACCGAGAACAAAGGCAGCGAAAATCAGAAACATCGCTCGCGGATAGCCAACCATGGCACCAACCAGAAAACCAAGTTTGATATCGCCTGCCCCCATCCATTTTTCCCTAGATACAAGCACGAGTATAAGCGGGATCGCTCCACAGATTAATGAACCAATGAGCATATTAGATAATCCAAAATTTCCAAAATACCATGATCCCAAAAGGGCGATTACAAGCCCTGTCCAGACAAATTCTTCCGGAATCAGTTCGGTTTTAAAATCATATACAAAAACGACGGTGAGTATAGAAAACAAAATCGCATAAAAAGCAAATTGCCACCCCAGCCCAAAAATATAATATAAAACTAAAAATAATAGGGCTATCCCCACCTCAACGATTGGATATTGGATTGATATTGTTTTTTTGCAATATCTGCATTTTCCGCGCAAAATAACATAGCTTAAAAATGGGATAAGATCATACCATCTCAGCACCTCTTTGCAATGTGGACAATGTGACCTAGTATAAAGAACGCTTTTCAAATCATCAATACGGAAAATTATAACATTCAAAAAACTGCCAATCGCCAGTCCCACAAGAATCGCTATGATTGGATAAATATACATTAAAAATACTCCTTATTCAATTTTTAAATTAATACCCACAGGGTCCCCCTAAGGGGACCTTTGTAGAAACTAATCTGTTAGCGCATAATTGTAGTTTGCGGGCAACCCAACTGTTGAGGTTGGTGCTGTTGCATTCACTATTTGATATGTGCCCTCAGTGGCTCCCGGAGTAGCCTCACCTTTATCCGAATCTGCTGTATTTTCAAGCTCTGCGGCTAGAGCAAAATCAGCCGGGGTGCCAGCAGTGCCATTGTGGGATAAATACATATACGGATTTGTTCCCTGTGGATCTGCAGGCATTGTCTTAAGATAAAGCCCTCCCGCAATAAGAGCGGCTGTAACCGTGTTTCCAGAAGCTGCCAAAGATTCAAAAGTATCATCAGCGGTAGCAGCCGGGAATTGATCCTTGTCCGTGTTATATTGGGCGAGAGCGGACTTGATCGTACGAAGATCATTTTTTCTTCTCGCATCGCGAGCCTTGGCTCTGGCACCATTAAGCGCTACAAGCACCATAGCTGCCAAAATGCCAATGATGGCGATAACTACAAGAAGCTCAATTAATGTAAAACCTCTTTTTTTCATAAAAACTCCTAATGATTTATTAGTATTGTACTAATCGCAGTTTGATGTTGAGCCAACAGTACAAGTAATAGATGGATACCCCGTAGCAGGAGTTACAGCCATTGCTGTTAACGTCGTTCCATTTAAAGCATTGGTTACCGTGTAGGAGTAACCGTCACTGGCAGCTGTTAATGTTGGCCAAACAACATTTGCCGCATCTGATGATACGCCTGCGGGGATATTGCTGCAGATATTACCAGAGGGGGTTGTATTTGCGTGAGCTGCACCAAGATTTCCACCATCTACCACACAAATAGAAATCGTCTTTAGGGCCTGGTTAAGATTTGAAACTGCTGCAGCTTTTTTGGCGGCCGGCCTTGCATTAGATAATGCAATAATAATGATCGTCGCCAAAATGCCAATGATTGCGATAACCACCAAAAGCTCGATAAGTGTAAAACCTCTTTTTTTCATATTCCTCCTTTAACGCTTATTACAGTCTTGATCGACCCCTCCTAGGACAAGACAGTTTTTTATATTAAAACTACTGAATTTGCGCAATATTATAAATCGGCACCAAGATTGCAAAAATGAGAAATGCCACGCCAAAGCCAATAACCAAAAGCACGGCTGGTTCAACCAGAGTGGAAATGCCCTTAATTTTTTCGGATGTTTCAGATTCATAATATGTTGCAACCTTATCCAGCACCTTATCCAGTTTGCCAGTCTGCTCACCAACAGCTACCATCTGCCCCATAAGTCCGGGAAAAGAAACGTCCTTGGAGAGTGGAACGGAAAGCGGAACACCTTTTTCTACTTCTAAAGCCATCTGCGCGATACTTTCTTCGTAAATTTGATTATTCATTGTGGCACCAGCAATTTTTAATGAATCAAGTATTGGCACGCCAGACGAAATTAGCATTTCGAGCGTACGCGAAAATCTGCTCATGTAAATCCCTTCGGATAATCCTTTAATACCGGGAATTTTCAATTGCCATATGTTTAGTGTTCTGGCTCCCACGTCAGAAACGAGCCAAAAACGAATTCCCAAAACCAACAAGATCAAGATTATCAAAGCTAGCCACCACATATTTGTGAAAAATCCTGAAAGGGCTATCAAAACCCGCGTGGCCACCGGCAATGTAACACCATTCGCCTTAAAAATTACATCTAATTTTGGAATAACCGCAACAAGCATATATACACCAATACCAAGCAGGGCAACAAGTATAAATATCGGATAATAAAGTGCGCTTTTGATCTTGCCCACAAAATTGTTATCATTTTCATATTTATCAGCCAGTTGCGATAATACCACCTCGAGATTACCCGTTGTTTCTCCTGATCGTGCAACAGACACGAAGATTCGGTCAAAAACGTTCGGATGTTTTGCCAGTGCTGTTGAAAAAGCGTAACCTTCTTCGATATCCTTGAAGATTTCATAATAAGCAGCCTTTAATTGTTCATTCCGCGCTTGCTTCGCGACGATACTCAATGCTTTTGACAATGTAAGCCCAGCACCAATCATTGTGGCGAGTTGGCGGGCAAAAACAGCTTTGTCTTTTAGGGTTGCTTTGGAAACAAACAGATTATTAAAATTTAGTTGTTTCCTTTCTGCGATAATTTCACTAGGAAACAACTTGTTTGAAAGGAGCATTTTTTCAGCCGCAAATTCATTCGCCGCTTCTACCGAGCCGGTTACATTTGCCCCTTTGTCGTTTTTTGCTTTAAATAGAAATTTCGCCATATATCAGTTTGTTGTTATTGGTCCGTAGTTTTTAGTTAATTTCAACTGGCTTTTAGTTTTTATATTTAAGTTATTAACTAGCTTAATAAACCATCATCTTAAAGCTCTTCGGATCAAGCGACCATGAAAGCGCATCCTCGAGCGTAATTTCGCCCCTTGATACCAATTCAGCCAACACTTTATCAAGGCTGATCATGCCTTCAGACGCAGAAGTCTGAATCACATTTGGAATTTGATGAATTTTACCTTCACGAATCAAGCTGCGAATTGCAGAGTTCGCAATCATAATCTCTGCGGCCATGACGCGACCACCATTGACTTTTGGAATCAATCTTTGTGACACCACCCCAAGAAGCACTGAGGCTAATTGCGATCTTACCTGTTGTTGCTGGTGTGGCGGAAAAACAGAAACAATACGATCCGCGGTTTGAGCAGCGGAATTTGTATGAAGTGTGGTAAACACTAAGTGGCCAGTCTCAGCCATCGTAAGAGCCGCATCTATGGTCTCCAGATCTCGCATTTCACCCACCAGAACAACATCCGGGTCTTCACGAAGGGCTGATCGCAGTGCACGAGCAAAAGTATTGGTATCCTGCCCGACCTCTCTTTGTGAAATGAGTGATTTTTTGTGTTCAAAAACATATTCAATTGGGTCTTCAATCGTAATGATATGATTGCGTTTTTCGGAATTTATCCGGTCTATCATTGCAGCCAATGTGGTAGATTTTCCTGAACCAGTCGGTCCGGTAATAATTACAAAACCCTGGCTTGGCTCGGTAAATTTCTCTAAAATCGGCGGCATGCCCAGCTCTTCAAATCCCCTAATTTTGCTCGGAATTAAACGAAGCGAAGCAGCTTCGTAGCCCTTTTGGTAGTAAATATTGACACGAAAACGCATTTCTTTGTAACCAAAAGAGAAATCAATCTCCTTTTTCTGTTTCAAAAGAAGAAGAACATCTTCAGATACGATACCCGAAATCAACTCTTTGGCTTTTGCCTGAGTGACTGCTGGCACTTCTGGAATCGAGAACAATTTACCATCTACGCGTAATGTGACCGGAACACCCACGCTAATGTGAATATCAGAAGCATTCTTGGATATCGCATATTCAAGATATTTGCTCATTTCCGGACTTAATTTCCCCTCCGTCATATACCCTCCAAAATAGTACTAAAGAGCACCTATAACCATTATAAATATACGCTTAATTGTAGTCAACTGCTTTTAAGATTTTGAGGTTAACGCTTTATTAGCTGCTTGTTGCACGGAATACTTCATCAATAGTGGTCAAACCCTCAAGTGCTTTAAGTATTCCATCTTGTTTCATCGTAATCATCCCGTCTTTTAAGGCCGCTTCTCTGATTTCGTTCGCCGGCCTTTTCTCAACAGTAAGGGCCTCAATTTCATCTGTCATGCGCAAAACTTCAAATATGCCGATTCTTCCCACATAACCTTGTGAACAATTACTGCATCCCACGCCATGGTAGAATTTAAATTCTGATGGAATTCTTTTTTTGTCTTGTTCGTTTTGGGCTGATATGGCGGATAATTCTTTTTTAACCTCTTCGATAAACGCTTGCGGAACTTTCATTTCCTCTTTGCACTTTGGGCAGATTCTACGGACTAGTCTCTGTGCAATAATGATGTTGATTGAAGAGGTGATCAAAAACGGTTCAATTCCCATATTTGTAAATCTGGGCAAAGCGCCCGAAGCATCATTCGTGTGAAGAGTAGAAAGTACGAGGTGGCCAGTAAGCGCGGCGTGAGTTGCCATCTCAGCAGTTTCCCCATCCCTAATTTCACCAACCATCACCACATTTGGGTCTTGGCGCAGTACACTGCGCAATCCTTCTGCAAAGGAAAATCCGATACCTGGTTTTACCTGGCACTGGTTAACTCCATTAATTTCATATTCAACAGGATCTTCGAGGGTAACAATATTCACCGATGGTTTACTGATTCGATTAATAATTGCGTATAAAGTTGTGGATTTTCCAGAACCAGTGGGGCCTGTGGACAGAATAATTCCGAATGGTTTTCCGATCGCCTCAATAGTTAAATCAAAACCACGGCCGATCATCCCCAGGTCTTCAAGGGAAAGAATGCCCTGATCTTTGTCTAGGATTCTCATCACAATCTTTTCGCCATGCACCGTAGGCAGTGAAGAAACTCGAACATCCACCTCTCGATTCTTAAATGTAACGTCAAACCTTCCATCCTGCGGAACTCTTGTTTCATCAATTTTCAGTTTTGACAAAATCTTCACACGGCTCGTAATCGGAGGATGCAAAGACAACGGCAATCTGATAATATCTCTCAAAATTCCATCAATTCTATATCTGACGCGCAGATCCTTTTGTTCTGGTTCAATATGAATGTCAGATGCGCGCTCAAACAAAGCGAAATTTATTAAAGCAGCAACTATCTTGGGTGCCGAAGAATTCTTGATATTGCTTTTTAGGCCCTCGACATCAACAATATCTCCTTTAAGATAGGCCCCGATGTTTTTTTCGCTTTCTTCCACGCTTTCATCAGTTTTTGGATTTTTTTCAAGCTCTTCCGTTGCAATTTCGCTGATATCAGTCTTTGATTCGAGATCAGGATTATCACTTGGCTGCTCACCATTTTGCCCTGCAGTCTTATCTTCAACGCCATCGCCAGTTTTTGATTCAGTCTTTGTGGGTGATTTTATATCTTCCGGGGCAGTAATATTGCCAACCGCAGCTGTTTCTCCGCCTGGCTGAGCCCCAAATGGGGCAACGATTGTCTCTTTTTCATCCCCACTCTCTTCGCTGTCAATTCTAATTACTGGCGTTACCTGAGAAACGGGCTCCTTTTTTCCAAGAAAAGAGCCAAACAAGCTCGAAAGTGTAATAATTTCATCACCAGATGATTGCTTTTTTTCAATAACTTTTTCTTTGGTTTTTTCTTCTTCCACCTCTACTTTGACAGAATTTTCTTTTTTATTCTCAAGCTTTTTCTTGTATGCCTCGATCGCATAGTCGATATCTTCGCGAGAAGTGGCAAAAATTTGAAAATTAATTTTGTTAGCATTCTCCAAAGATTTGATGGCCTTGTGCAAAGCAGTATCATCTGGGTTCTCTGCTGCCAGAGCGAATGAATTATCCGTTTTTTTGTAAAAAACAACTACCCGATACTGCTCAATAAATGAAAGCGGAAGCTTGCCCAGATATTCCGACCTTATGTCCTGATTTCGCAAAAAGACCGTCGGATAACTTCCGGTAGACAATAAATCCTCAAACTTTCCCTTTTGGTCGTATTGTTTTAACGCCTCCAAAAAATCTGATTTTGCGGTTATATATAAATCTAAATTCAAATGCCTATCTTCGATAATTTTTTGAAGGCCCTTGTTGAAATTTAGAGACAATTCCGTGGGATTGGCAACAGCAAGCTGCAATGATCCCTCCTTAAGCCCAAATGGGATCACAGAAAATTTTTCTGCAACTGATTTCGGTATAATACCAAAAACATCGTGTGGAATTTCAAAATTCTTTAGGCTGACATATGGGATTTTCAAAAGAATACTATACGCTTTGTTTATGGTGTCCGAACTGACAATACGATTTTTCAAAAGAAAATTTTCCACATCTCTATTGGTTCGGTATTTTTTCTTGAGTTTGGTTGCGTCAGGTGCGGTTAGTAATCCCTGCATTACAAACACATCCAAAACAGACTGGGTAATAGAATTATAATCCAATCCATTCAAAAAATAAGAGTTTTTTGAAACTGTTTGTGACATTGTATTCATTTCTCTTATTCCGGATTAGCAAATGGGTTTGCTTTGCCCATTTTTGTAGTTGGGTCAGGAAGCGGTATTCCGGCATTGTTCTCACGACCCTGAACAAGCGTCTCAGCTTCATCCTTAACCCCGGAGATGTCAAGAGTAATATAAGATGCCGTATTTTGTACCGAGATGCTTGAATTATTTTTCCAGATCATGTAAAAACCAACGATAGCGATCGTGAGAAATATTAGGCTTAAAATTAAATTGAATGTTCTTTTCTTCATTGTGTCTCCCCCGCACTAACACTTCCTCTGGTATAAACCTCCAGGGTATAAGATGCCGATATGATATTTTCTTCCGGAGAAGTCATTGATAGCGCCTTTATGCGCATAAATTTAATGCTTTTTTCGATCGTGTCGGTAAATGCGCTTATGTTTTCAAAAGAACCGGAAACTGAAAAACTTACATTCAATAGATTTCCTGCTGTTACAGTTTCCGCCCCCTCGCCCTCTGTGGTGGAGATTGCAGGAGCAATGTCTATGGATGGAACAGCCAATGAATTTTTTGTAGCCATTGCCTCAATTTCAGAAATTAAATTCGGCTCATCATTGTCGGATGGAACCGCGATCAAAAGCTCATTAATGGTATCCGATATAGAAGATAAGCTGCTCTTTGCCTCTTCGATCGAAGCAATTTCATTTTTTGCATCCGAGACTTCTGCCGATAATTTCTCTGCTTCAGCCTTGTTGTTAGAATACGATGGAAGAATAATCTTCCACGATATCAAGAAAACAATAATTGTAAGAATTACTGCGATTGAATTTGAAGCCATTTTGCTGTTTGTTTGTTTCATGATAAATCCAATTTTATGGCGCTACTTCCGGAGTTATGTTTTCTGTGTTCACACTATCTCCGTAACCATAGGTTGAGCTGCTATCAGTCCCGGAACTATCCGTTGTGACACTGCTTGATGTTGAAGCAGGTGTTGATTCGCTGGTTTCAGTTTCAGCATTTGATGACGTAGTAGTAGAAGAAGATGTGCTGCTCTCGGTTGTGACTTCCTTTGTCGTATCTAGCTTGAAGGAAACAGAAAATGTTACTTTTTCGTTTGGCGGCGCATCCTCTGCCGTCGACATGGAAACGCTCTTTAGCTGAAGATCAGAAACTTTGTCGTATGATTTAAGCGCAAGCATAAAATCTGCAACGGTGCGATATGATGCGGTAGCGCCATCTAGGCTAGCTGTTCCATCGGAAGTGAGAGCGATCGTTGAAATATGAACATCCTTCGTAAAATGCAAATACAAGTTATCTAGAACCTTTTTCTTGCTTTCCTGCTGAGTGGAAACTTGAGATAGGATTGAAATTACATTTTTAAGTCCAGTAACGTCATTGATAACTTTTTGATTTTCCACTAAAGCTAGGGTTGCATCCGCGGATTTTTTTTCGCTTTGCTTTTCGGAAATTGTAGTCTTAAGCGATGCGTCCGAAAACCAGATAAAACCCAAAAATAAAACCGCTACAACAAAAGATAACCAGACAATCAGAGACGAAAAATCCGTTTCTTTTCTGTCGGCAAATTCGACTATTTCTTTACCACTTTGGTTATCGTGTACACCCGGTTTTTCTTCCGGCATCTCCCCTCCGAGGGCAATGTTATATCATCAAAGATAATTGTAACACAACTTTCTGTCTATACAAATTTTATATCACATAAAATCTCAATGCAATACCTAAAAGTTATCTTTCGGACGCAACCGGCATATTGAAATACCTGAATCCGGGCGGCCAATTGCCCGAAAGATTATAATCATATGCAAATCTGATATTTACAATATTAATACCTCGGCCTGATGAATCCAAAACAATAAAGTCTCTCGCAACATACGAACCGTTCATCGTTACATTTTGAGTAAAACCAGTGGTGTTTTGAATTCTGATAGCTCCCAGGGCAAACATCGCAGCCGTTATTTTGCTGTTGCTATAAAGGCGAACATTTCCAGTGCCATTAACAATGATTCCGAGCGAATTTGACGGATTCTGAGAATCCTCAGGACTAATATTCACTCCATCTTGGATAGTCAAAGTGCCATTAATAATGATTGTTCCACGCCCGCTATATGTAATCGATTGACCAAGGTTAACATTGCCGTTTACAACCCATATTTTCCCTTCGGGATATTTTTCAGTGTTATTTCCGCCTACTCCCCCGGTGTAAAAAGAGCTGTAATCATCCGCCTGCAGATGCCAACGCAGACCCCCGGCCAAATCTGCCGGAGCATTTATCACTTCTGCTTCTCCCGCAAGATCATTTATCCGATTTGTATATGAAGATCTCTGGCTTTCAGCATAGGATGCTTGCGCCTCAGAATTTAGCGTGTAATTTCGGATATTCCAACTGGCGTTTCTGTTTGAGTTTAAATTCAAATTTTTACCATACACTTGAAAATTATTCAGAACATCTGCACTACTATAGATATCTCCCTGGACAGATAACACTGGATAAAAAAGCGTCGAAATTTCAAGCCCCGTTGAACCTCCAATTTTTGTGCGACTAACCATATTCCGAATCGATGAATTTGCAGGATCAAGGCGATAGCAATATGGGTTGGTCGTGATTTTATCCCAACAATATGCCGCGCCCGGAGAGACTAACATCGATTGATTAAACCCGAGTAGATAATTCTGGTCAAAATTAATTACTGCTTCGTTGCCGTTCATTCCGGAATAATAAACTTGGCCACTATCTTTTGTGACTGTTAAATTTCCAACCAAAACTTGCGGAAGCTGATATGATTCAGCAAAAGCATTTGCCGGTATAAGCGCAAATACCACTAATAACGATAGAAACAAATATATTCTAACTAATCTGGTCATGATCGCTCTGTTAATTAGTATGTTCGAACCTGGCAATAATATGTGATTGGGGAAGTAAGTGGGTTCTGGCCATTATTCGCCCATTCTACAAAATCTCCAGAATTTGGGTCGGCGCTTGCAACAAATGTTCCGCCATTTAAATAAGCATCAAACCCAAGGCTACTGCTCCCTGTTATATCCGACGGCTCGCATCTGTATCGGTAGGTATCACTTGGAATTCGCAAAAGTTCATCATCTACCGTTGCAACGCCCGTCATATCGCCAATTTCAATGGACACTTGAATTACATCCCCTAGCTGCAGCGCATAGGGATTAAAAGCAGCCCCAGACCCCTGCCTATTTATCGGAACCAGTTTTTTGCGAATATTAAATTGCGGCCCACCTGTTACAACTATTAATCTGCCATCTTGCCCATCATAAACTTTATCCCCATCGCTATTATTGATTGACCAAGCCCCATTCTTGCTGCCCCTGGCTCCACTCACTCTCGAAGCTGTTCTAATAGCACTTGAATCAAGATTGGAGTTTGTATATTGAATAAATATGTAACCCCCGCCTCCCCCAGACGATCCATCAATGTTATACAAAGGCACAGAAATCAAATTACGGTTGCCAGTGATTGGAATCTCTTGGGCAGATGCTGAAAATACTCCGGACAAACCAACGCCCACATTCAAAGTTGAGACCCTAATATTAATACTTCCCCCAGCTCCTCCGGCATAACCAGAGTCATTGTCATAAGGCTGCTGCATAGAACTGGTCCATCTTCCCTCAGCAAAAATTGCTCTTGAAGATTGAATGGCTAAAACTGATGAATTTATTTCTAATAAACCACCACCGTCACCACCACCATTCCAGCTTCCAGTATATCCGCCCCCAGAACCAAGACTACTTGGATTATCAGCTGGTCCCCCGTATGTGTTATTTGGCCAATCTGGCGGTTTGCGCCACGTATTACCTCCACAATTTAACCCACTATCACCGGCCCCACCTTCTCCTGCATGCGACCCAGCACTAGCAATTGCGGTACACCCACCATTCATTGAAATACCTCCGCCTGGCGCTCCATCAAACGAAACGCTACCTCCCCTAAGGCGAGTTGAACCATAATTCGGTTGAGTCCCAACACCCCAAGCACCCGCATACCCAGATCCGGTTGCATCAATTTTTCCACCGCTTCGTATTAAAATTGTGTTGGCCACATTGAGATGTAGGCCCGCTGGATTGTTATTATAATTATCCGCATATGCTTGATCCAACGCATTCCAATTAATAGTTCCCCCATCATAATGCGAGCCTAAAATATTGTAGCTTGGAATCGCGCCACCTTTGTCATCCCAAGTACCAAGTGGATCGGCTACTGGGGTAGAGTTTTGCCCCCATCCTTGCCACTCAAATTTGAAGGTATCATCGTTGTGGTATGCATCCCATTTGCCATAAGACTCGCCGGTTCCTCCATTGGAACCAACAGGACTATCGAGCATTCTTAAATCTTGCCTTAAATTCATGTTACGCTTGTGTCCAGCCAGAACCGCATTAGAAAAGCCAGATCCCATATTAAGGTCATATTGTGGAATAGTCTTTTCGGTATAGGCAGAAATATAATAGTCGAAATCCATTCTTCTCACCAAAGATGTATTTACAGTTCCATCTTCATTGGAGCCATAGAAATTACTCAGAGGCATAGCTACAGCAGCCACAGCAACGCCATATGGGGACGAGGGATTGAGCTCGATATAATTCAACCAGAGTTGTGATGATCCACTGACTTCACCAAAATAAATTTTAACCGGCACATAAGTAGTGGACCCAGTTCCGGTCATTAAGGTTCTTGTGCACGCATCAAGGCCATAGTATCGATTCGCTGGTGATCCATTGCCAGCATTATCGCCATATATTGGCCAACTAGCCGATAATGAGTCACTATAAATAGTATGCCAGTAAGTAGTATCAACTGTTGTAGCGGGTGCGCTACACGAAGCGTCGGTTCCGACTTCGATTGCCATCGCATCATCAAGTTTTCCTCCGGCCGCTTGAGGAAATATAAGATTTGTACCTGTTAATTTTATGAAACCTGTCCAAACCACTCCCCAATAATCAGATGAATATGTGGGGCGATTCAAATGCCCCGTTCTATCTGCATATGCTTGGGTTAATGTACCATTATTTGTAACTGTCAAGTTATTTAAATTTACCGATCCCTCTGCCATCAATGTTGCGAGTCCAGATGTACTGCCTACCGTAAGGTTTGTGTTTGAATCCACTGCAAAACCGGTATCAACATTGTAGAATGTGCTTAAAAATCGCTGGTCGAGCTGAGCATCATTCATTGCCGGCAAAAAAGGAGATTGGTATGTATAAATATGTCCGTCAGTTTTCAATAGGTACGAACCAGTTTGAATTGTAACGTCATTACCGGTTTGCACTATCGCTGCCCGCGTCTTGCTCGCGCCGTTCATCATATTGGTCACAATGGCAAGCCCAGAAAATATCACAAGCAAAATAAGCGCCACATACGTGAAAATTCGCCTGCGATTTATACGATCAATTATCGAGATCTCTCTCATATCCCCTCGCAATAAATATATCTTATGAAATTTTGATTACAACGATATTATAAACACTACGGAAAAACTATACAACTCTTTTTAATTTCTTCTTTGCCTGTTCTATTTGAATTATTGCCTTGACGATGTCCTCATACATTTTATATCGGCTTTTTATCCCGGCCCAGATATCATCATTCTTTTCTTCCTTAATTACCTGGGTTAAACCGTGCAAAACCACAATCTCACGCCGCTCCTTTGGAACAGCCGCCGTAATCAATGCATCAACGCCGAATCTGGAATGTTTAATTTTTGCAAGTGGAGGCAAATTCTTCCGCCAAATCACACGTTGGCCGGAGATTGCAGGAAATGCCCTATTGGCGATTTTTGTGGTTGTAAGCTTATCAATATTGAATACACCAAGCGAAAGATCAGCCGTTTTCATAAATGCCACCGGTCCCAAAAGCTCCAAAATATGCCCCTCTGTTAAACCAATCAAGTCGGCATCCAAAAACAACAAAAGCGGATGGTGCGAATGTTTAATGCCATTATATAAAGCCATTCCCTTGCCGCCATTTTGTTTGTTTTTAAGAAGGCGTACATTTGAATATTTTTTAACAATTTCGCATGTTTTATCCTTTGAGCAATCATCCACAACAATTTTTTCATCAATAAAATCAAGCGGAGCGACTACGTCGAGAACTTTGCGAATATTTTTTGCTTCGTTGTATGCACAGATAATCAGTGAAATTTTTTGTTCAAATTTCATCGCAGACTAATTATACCAAACTATAAAATAAAAATCAGTTTTTGTCGTATAAACGCAGCAACTCCCACAGACTGGCTGCGGGAGTTGGAGATCTGCCGTTCCCCGGAGGGAACATTACGGCGCGTAGCTGGGGGGAGTGAGATGGCCAGCAATGGTCGTCCCGTTGTTCGTAGTGACGATGTCACCCTCCGCGGCGAAGTTGGCGGCGAGGCACGCCGCCGCGCCGTCTACCGAGATGTGGTTGCCGTCCATGGCGACCACCTCCATCCACCAGGAGCCCTCCTCGTACTGCATCAGAAGATAGGGCTGGGTGCCCTGGCCCAGGTCCAGACTCCGAAGAGCCAGAGACAGGATCTCCTGGCTAGGCCGGATAGGGACCGACCCGACCTCGACATCGGCAGTGTTGTAGACCTTGATCTGGCCGTTGCCGGTCCCGTCGCGGGACATGGTCAAGTACGTGATGCCATCGCCGCTGTCGAGGCGAGCGATGTTGCCCAAGCCGTCTGTGGCCCACTTCACACCCGCCGTCGGGAAGGCCGGGTCCACGCTTCCGCCTCCGCCACCACCACAACCAGTCGAGATGAGGATCGCCACCAACATGGCGACCAGTCCGACCAACAACATCCATTTGCGCATGTTCATCACCTGTTCCAGGAGTTCGTACACCATGTGGCGGCATACGTATTACAGCGCCATCAAACTAGCATATATTCAGCAATTTGTCAATAATAGATAATTATTTTCTGCCGTTATGCTACCGGCCACAAAAAATTCTTCAGCCAAGCCAATCAAAAAATTTCCAACCATCTGGCTGGAAATTTTTTGTCAGACTTGCATACCTTTGTATATCCGAAACACAATGGATAAGCATTGTGAAGTTGTTTTTAAAGCTACTTTATCCTAATAAAAATAATCAGCTCTAAACTGATTATTTTTTGCAGAAAACATTGGAAGATACTGGAGATTGTCTAGCGGTAAAACATTTTTAACGACAATACGGTACTTTAAAGACTAAAGTACTTGTCAAGTTCCTTGATCGCTGACCTAAAAGCTTTTCCCCTATGATTTATTTCTATTAAATCATTTGGGTCGAACTCAGCATTTGTTTTTTTATAATTAGCATTTTTTGATAAAAATATGGGTGCGTATCCAAAACTTTTTGTTCCTTTTGGCTCGAGTGCGATGCGACCATCCCACCTTCCTTCGGTTGTCTTAACAAATTTGGTTGAAGGATCATATATAGCAACATTGCAGTTATAATGACAACCCCGCATACTCATCGGAATCTCATTCATCTTTGACAGAACTTTTCTGTTATTTGCCTCGTCTGTTCCTTCTTCCGAATAACGGGACGAGCATATTCCCGGTTCTCCACCAAGAGCATCAATGCAAATTCCACTATCATCAGCAAGCGTAGTCATTTGCAAATTGTCGCCAATTACAATTGCTTTAATTAGCGCATTTCCTTCAAAACTTTCTGCATTTTCCTGAACCTTAAGATCAGCAATCTTGTCTTTATAATCATAAAGGAATTTCAAGTCATAATTTGAGTTCTTAAAAATCTCCCGAATTTCCCTTGCCTTACCTTGATTCGCAGTGGCGATTAAAATTGTTTTTTTCATAAATTATTATTTAGGATATTGTTGGCTAATATAGTATCAGAAACACAAGTTCAATTCCAGCCATTTTTTAATGACAAAATATCCAATCTGTAGGTGGATATCTTTGGCAATGTAAATATGCAAAGTTAGAACTTGTTATAATGCCGCATAATCAAAACGGCCGCCCCCGAAGAGGCGACCGTCTGATAATACACCGGAAACGCTCCGGCGCGACTCACTAGCGAAGGCTGAGGTAGCCTTGCTTCAGTTGCTCGTGAGAGATGGTGATGGTGGCGTACAGCACCCGGTTCTCGTCGATCAGGCTTCCGGGATTCTCGAAGTTCCAGGACGGCAGCCAGAGCAAGTTGTCCACGTAGTACTTGAAGCGAACCACAGGGGGGCCTTGCTCGCTGGTCAGGACCTTCACCCTCTCCATCGGAAGAGAGCTAACGAAGGTTGGCACATCTCCCCCGCTTTGGTTTTGGGGAAGCGACCAGCAGAAGACATAGCTGACTCCTGGCCGAGACTTTCCCTCGACGCTGCCCTCGACGTAGCCTCCGAGGAAATTGCCTCCCCCGCTTAGGCTTCCACTGAGGTCAGACTTCTGGCCTTTGCTCACCAGCGGGTTGAAGACCAGTGGATGGGGCCCGAGCAGATGGTATCTCTCCAACTGCCCAATGTTCCACTTCACCCATCCAGTATCTCTGGCAGACTTCTCTCTGGCCCGCTTGATGGCAGAGTCATAGAGTTCGAAGTTACCTATCCGTGGGTTAAAGCTTCGTTCCCAGAAGTAGTCGGGCGTGTCGAGCCTGACTTTCAGCCAAGACTTGTCCGCGGGAGTCAGCCCCTTGGAGCAGCCTACAACTGACACACCTACCAACAGAACCAACAACACGACAGCGATCTTTCGCATCTTGATCGTCCCTTCCTGGATATCGGTCTAGATTTGTGTTTCAGAGCTTAAACACAATAACACAATATTACAAATATGTCAATTATTAACTTCATTGAAGTTATATAAATATAGAACTCAACAAAAAATAACCAGCACTAAACTGATTATTTATTGGCAGGATATAGCAACTGAAATCAGAAACTTTTATTTGAGTGCAAATGTTCTATATTAGTTTCTTTTCTTTTAAATATCTTAAACCAACGAGACCCGTTGCCATGTCTGTCAGCTCTCCGGAAAGCAAGTGTTTCTCAAATTCATTTAAACTTAGTAATACTACTTCGACAAACTCAGTTTTTTCATTTTCTGGTTCTTTCACTTGTTTGCAATTTAGTGCTATAAAATTATGAAGTTCGGTATCCGAATAAGCACACTTATAAGCCTTATTAACAAGGTAAAATTCTCCTGTATAACCAGTTTCTTCCAGTAACTCTCTTTTTATCCCATCAACCGGATATTCATTATTATCGATGCCTCCACCAGGTAGCTCAAGCAATATTTTCTCGCACCCAGGTCTAAATTGTCTCGCTAGAATTATTTTTTTATCTTCAGTAATCGCCAGCACTGCAGCAACAGGGCCCTCTTTCTTTATATGATAATTCTCAACTTCTCCATCAGGCATGCGAAAAGTTTTTTTGATAATTTTTCTAAAACCAACCTTAATCGGCTCTTCCTCTTTTATTTTTTTCCACCTTATACTCATTATTCTTTCTCCTTTTTATCATTTACCAATATCACTCTAGCAAATTCACGCCAATTGTTCTAACAATGTATTACCTATACAAAAATAACCACTCATAGAGTGGATATTTTTTGGCGAAGAACAGCGAAAGAAGTTAGAACTTGTAAATTAGTGCCCCGTGATAATAATTGATGGAAATGCTGTTTTAAACAGCTCCAAACGCTCTTTGGATTTTTCGATACTTTCGTCGGCGTACTGCTTAATTTTTTTCGATATCTCATTGCCCTTAATGCCATTCACTTTATAATCCGATAATTGCACCTCTGTTATATGATCCCAAATTGGGAAACTTACTTTCTTATTGATAACATCATCGGAAAATCGCTTAGAAATACTCTGATAATAAAATCCCCTGTCAAATGGATGAAAATAAACTAGGCAGATTTCATCGGCATGCTTGCCAAGAATTCGTTGCAAAACCGTAGGATCGGCAATGGCCGAATCTAAAGCGATGTTTGAAACGGCTAGCATATTATCAATAAACCCTTTGGCTGTAGTTTCAAAAGATTCTTGCCATTCCTTTGGGGCAATCCCGCCATAAACAGTAAAAGCTTCTTTGTCTTTTGCCCCAAATTTATTCCTCACGCTTTCCCGAACGATCAGATCAAATTCAATATGCTTATAGTTTAGACTTTCTAGCTCCCTGGCAAATGTTGATTTGCCCGTACAGGTTTTGCCACACAGGACAACTATTTGTGGTTTTTCGCAAATTATTCTTTCTTTCACTTGATTTGTAGTCAATTTCATTCTTCTAGTTTAGCACTTTTTTATTTTCTTCTATCAATTGGGTTATATTCCCGAGTGCCATATACAAAAAATCACTAGTCCCAGACTAGCAATCTTTTGGCATGGGCTAGAGGAGGATCTCACGTCGGCTATTCGCCTCCCTGGATACCCTCGGTTTCCGGCTCCTTCCGACATCGGGAGACCAAATGTTCTCCCGACCCCACTTTGTTCGACTCCTCTAAAAACCAAAAGCCATCCCGCATAGTCAATCTTTGATTGGCGACGTGGGATGGCAGGGGCTAGAGGAGTCGAACCTCTGACTAGGGTTTTGGAGACCCCTATTATACCGTTTAACTAAGCCCCTAAATGAGTCGTAAGCCCATAAAGTTGAGAGTCTATAAAGTAATTCAACAACTTTATGGACTTTAAAAACTTTACAGACTTTTGACTACTTTGTTTCTTTATGTAACGTTGATTTTTTGCACTTTTTGCAATATTTTTTAAGCTCGATCCTTTTGATCACATCTTGGCCTTTTAGCCTTTTTTCAGTGTGATGGCCGCGCTCTTTGCAGACTTCACATTCAAGCGTTACAATTGTTCTTGCATCTTTTGCCATAATTTCCTTTCGAATATTTCGATTGATTTTATTATTGAGGCTCCTCGACAGGCTCGGAGTCATTCGACTCATCTGGTTTACCATGAGCGAACAGCTTTGTTGTGAGTCGAATGGAGCCACCTGTCGGATTTGGACCGACGACCTACTGTTTACAAAACAGTTGCTCTACCACTGAGCTAAGGTGGCATGGTGCTGAGAGCAGGATTCGAACCTGCGAAGGCCGGAGGCCGACAGATTTACAGTCTGTTGCGTTTGACCGCTTCGCTATCTCAGCAAGATATTAATTTGTAGGCTCCTCGACAAGACCCAACGGGTAGCCATTGGCTCCTTCGGCTCGGGTCTCGGAGTCATTCGACTCATATGTTTTACTGTGAGCATGTCGCTTTATTGAATGGTTTACCATGAGCGAGGAAAGGAATGACGGGTCGAATGGAGCCGTTGAGCGGACTTATTCCCTCGACCTACTCCTTACCATGCCTGTCCGCCTCTGGCGGAGAGTTGCCCCCACCGATGGAGCCGACATCGGGAATCGGACCCGAGACCTCATCCTTACCATGGATGCGCTCTACCAACTGAGCTATATCGGCATACATCGGCCGGGGTAAATCTACCAAACCCTAAGGGTCCCCTTTGGGGCTGAGCCACAACGGCACAATAAATACAAAAATAACATTGAAATTATACCGCAAAATCCTCTCTTTGGCAACCTTACACTCCCCTGTACGCCTGAGAGTGAGCTCTCTGCTTTTCCTCCGCCTCCATGGCAAGTTTTTTATACTCTAAATTGTCAATGTCAAGCGACGCAGCACGCTTCAGCGCTTTTGCTGCTTTCGCAAATTGCCTCACTTCCATATAGGCCTTGCCAAGGCCAGCTTGCCATTCGGCATTATTACGATCGTAATTGACCGCTTTTTGAAAATTTTCTATTGCATCAGTATATTTTTCATCTTTATAATAAATTTCGCCCAAGATCGCGTAAGCAAATCCGTTATCGGCATTGCATTTAAGCGCGGTTGTGGCAGCTTCTTTTGCCTCTTCATAATTTTGTTTTAATAATGCAACCTTGCCCACAAAAACATATGCTTGGTCACATTTTTTATCTTTGCCGATCGCATCGATCGCCTTTTCTTCGGCTAATTTAAGGTCGCCTGCCCTAAAGGCATCATCTGATTCATGGAGCATTTGCGCAACCTCAGGGTCTTCCACAAAATACGTGGCTTGCGCATCCTCGATTTCTTTTGGTGAGATGATATCACGCTGGCCAGAAATAATTGCTTCTTCAATACCTTTTTCAGCCTTCTCGCGCCTTTTTGACAAGATTTTTTTTAAAAAATTCATATTAATTCCTTTTGTCGAGTTATCTTTGGCAATATAAATAGATTCATTTCCTGTTTTTGAATAATTTCTAAGAACAAGAATTAATACTATGGTAACGCAAATTATTATGCCCAACTCTAACAACTTACCTCCACAATTCCCCCATCCTCATCAAGTTTAACTGAAACACAATTTTTGAAAATATTTTGGCTAATCACCTTCCCTTTACCCTTTGATGTTTTTAATTCATCGCCGATAGCCGGCATCTTCGCTTTTATTTTTTTGTATTCTGGTAGTTCATATTTAAGGCAACACATTAGCTTACCACAATTTCCAGTTACTCTATTTGATCCCATTTGTGCCAAACTCTGTTCGTAAGCCATGTCTAGTGTCACACTTTCCAAATTGCCTTTAAGAAAACGTTTACAGCAAAGCTGTTGGCCACATCTGCCAACTCCGCCAATATGCCTCGCTTCATCCCTGGCACCCACCTGCTGAAGGCGAATGATTTTTTTGAAAGTATGCGCAAGATCAGAAACTAGCATTCGAAAATCTACTCGGCTTGGTGCAGAAAAATAAAAGGTAAGCTTTTTCTCGTCATACGAAAGGTCAGCATCCAAAAGAACCATTGGCAATTTGAATTTGTCAATTTTGTCTTGGCATTCAACAATATATGATTTTGCTTCCTTGGAAAGTGCAGTAATTTTCTCTCTATCAGCATCGCTTAATTTCCGTATAAAGATCAGCTCGCCCAGATTATCCTTTTTTGTCCCGGTCTCATCCCCGGACTCGTTTTCCAAACTAATTTCCGAAGGAATAATAAATCCTAGTTCCGTGCACTGGTCAGACTCGACCAATATATTGTCGCCAATTTTTAGTTTATGTGCTCCGGCATCTACTTGATAGAACTGCCCGTCGCTTTTAAGCTTAACCGAATATTTTGCCATTTTATTTCCTTATCAATTTGCGGTTTTTTAAAACCAATGTTTCGATTGCCAATTTCGGATTAGCATTGCTTTTTATCTGACTTTTCACCTTCTCTGTTTCTTTCAATAATCTGGCAGCATCAGCAGTTTTTAAAGACAGAAGTTTCTCTCTTGCAAAGTATTCTAAAGTATATATCAATTCATCAATTTTTTCATCCTTGATATATAATTCAATTGTATCCGAAACATCTTTGAAATTCCCTTTCAGTTTTTGGGCCAACTCGCCATCATAGCTTGAACTGCCGCCCCCGGAAACTTGAAAGTTTTTAACCATGCAGCGAGAGACGATTGTCGGGAGCAAAGCTCGCAAGAAGGCAAATAATATTATTACAGCGTCTTTCGGCGGCTCTTCAAGCGTTTTTAAAAACGCATTTGCTGATTCTTTGTTGAAAGTTTCAGCGCAAATAACCGCCGCAATTTTTGCCTTGCCCTCAGGTGAAAGATTCAAAAAATGAATTAATTCTCTAACCTGTTTGATCGAAATAATATTTTTTTTACCAAGTGACTCTTCTGGCCGGATAAGTAGAATATCAGAAATTCCCGGCCTAAGAGTATCTGAAAAATATTTCAATATATCTTCAATTTGGCCTTGCGATGTAACATAAAATAGATAGGAAGACGCTTTTTTGGGCTTACCGATCCCCGCAGCAATTTTTTCAATAAAATTTACACCTTCCATTAATTTTTACACTAGCAAATTAAGGCAGGTTTCGCAATGGACAAGAGATCGTTATCTTGATAATATCGAGATAACATAAATTACGAATTTCAAATTTTCAAATTCTAAAATTTTTGGGAAATTGATCATTGATGTTCGAAAATAATTCAGGATGATGAGTTTAGAATTTAGGATTTTTCTCAGAAGGAGAATATGTCTGGCTCAAAAGTGAAAGAATCAGATCTTTCCGATCGCACACTGATGTGTAAAGATTGCGGAGATAAATTTATTTGGACTGCTGGCGAGCAGAAATTTTTTCTTGATAAGGGCTTGCAGAACATACCAAAGCGCTGTAAACCATGCACTGCGTTATACAAAGCGAAACTTCGGGAAAAGAAACCGATGTTCTGGATTCAGTGCAAAGATTGCCGGAAAAAATCCGAGGTTCCTTTCGAACCTCAAACTGAAGATGTATTGTGTGAAAAATGCTTTGAAAAAGAAATAGAGAAGCGCAACGAAGCCATAACCGCTCTTGGTGAGCAAATTCCAGAATAAAAGCAAAATTAATTATACAATTAAATTTATAATATTTAATGAGAGATAATCCAAAAAATTATTTCTCGTTTTTTTCATTCTTATTATCAATCAAAACGTAACAATTTTACCGCGACCGCGAATAAAGTGTTACAATTTCATTTGAAAAAAATATTAAAATATAATTTCAAATTTAAAAAAATAGCAAAAAAATCACCTTGAATTTCATGGTGATTTTTTTATATAAATTCTCACTTGTCTTAAAATAAACCTGCTAATCCTGCTTTTTACCTTTCGATTTCTCCGGTTTATCCATTGTTCGCAAACAGGAGGTGCACAGAACCACGCCATTGACTTTTTGCAAGTTTGGCTTGAATTTTCTTTTGGTATGAACTTGTGAGTGTGAGACATTGGAGCCAGAGACAGCGCCTTTGCCGCAAATTGAACACTTAGCCATTTGAAATCCTCTTATCTTGAACGAACATATTTTGTTCGCTATAATTTTAACTACTAGATATTAGCATAATCTTGAAAGCATTTCAAGATTATGAAACTAATAACTAAAAGCTTTGAACGAAAAATCTAAAGGAAAATTTCAATTGGTTATTAGTTATTAGATATTAGCCCCAACGGGGCCCCTTCGGGGTTATTAGTTATTTAAAAATATGCTCATCATAAATCTTCTACAGAACCCCTTTGCTTTTATAGCCTTCATCGTCGGGCTAATTTTTGCAATTACGGTCCATGAATACGCTCACGCATGGATTGCCTACAGAAACGGCGATCCAACTGCCCAAATGAATGGCCGCTTAACATTAAATCCATTTGCCCACCTGGACCCACTTGGTACTTTGTTTCTTTTTCTTGTTGGATTTGGCTGGGGTAAACCGGTCCCAATCAATCCGACTTTTTTTCACCACAAATCAGATGAGCTCAAGGTTGCAATCGCAGGAATTGCAGCCAATATTATTCTAGCGTTTATATTAGGAATCCCCATCCGCATAGCCCTTCTTGCCGGACACTCGATCGACTCAAATATTGTTCTCTCGTTTTTAAGTATTTTAGTGCAAATCAATTTGATTCTGGCCGCATTTAACATTTTGCCGATTTTTCCACTCGATGGCTCTCATTTTGTCGAATATTTTCTTGATAATTACAGCAGAGTGAAATTTCAGCAATACGGGCCGTTTATTCTTCTGTTTCTTTTGATTCTTGATAGGGTATCTAGCTTTTCAATCATCACAGCTGTTATGGAGCCGATTATTCGGGTTCTCTCATCACTTGTGATTGGCACATACTCAATATTTTTATAATGAACTTAACAATACCCCTAGCATCTGGTAGAATCAGATTGGTTCTGTCGAATCTTAAAATTGGCTAACAATTTACACATTGGAATCCCGATCAGTCGGGATTACTCTGCTTTCGCGGAGTAAGATCAAAATTTGATTCGGCCGTGGCCGAAGCGTGAGATCATCCACATACTCATTCCAACCAATTTATAAGTATCGACAGAACTTTATTAATTTTCGGGGTATAGCGTAGTTGGTAGCGCGCAGGGCTGGGGGTCCTGAGGTCGCCGGTTCGAGTCCGGCTACCCCGACCAAAAAATGAACGAGAATTTCAATAAAACCAGAAATGTAATCCCGATGTCTCCTGAGTTAGTAGACCTTATTTTGTCAGGCGAAAAAATCAAAACGTATAGATTTGGCCACAAGTATGATCATCTGAAGGTTGGAGATAGGGTTAAAATTACGAATTCACAATCAAATGAGCTCATCACAAATGCAATAATCATAGATAAATTTTATCAAGACTTTAAAGACCTACCGATTGATATTCCTGGCCATGAACCTTATCAAAACAAAGAACATCAGAGACAGATATTCAATGGGTATTATAAATATTTAGACAGACCGATACGCGACGATGATAAATTCATTGTGTTTGAATTTAAATTGTTAAATTAAGATCAATTTGTCTTTTTTTTCTGATATTTGCTAAAATGTAGCCATACAATTTAAAAGTGAATCTTTATGTCTAAGAATCCTGTTTGGATTAGGCCGGCATTTTTGGCCACAAGAGAAAAACTTGAGGATAGGTTTGTTTACGTTGGAAAAATCGCTAAAGAAGGGCAACCTTCCGTTTTTATGTTCTATTTGATAGAGATTCTGTCCCCCTGGCATCCATCTACGAAAGTTGAAGAAGTCATCACGAAAGCTTTGGCTAACGAGTATTCTCGAAAAGATGCGTACACACTTGAAGATTTTGAAGAAACCCTAAAAGTGGTCAATGAAAAACTCGGCGCCCTTTCACAAGATGGAGACAATGACTGGATCGGAAACTTAAACTCAATTGTCGGTCTCGTGGAAGCAGGTAATCTTCACATTTCTGTTTGCGGAAACATTCTAGGTTATCTCCTGCGAAAAGGAAAAATATCGTCTGTGACAGAGGGTTTATCCGCAGAAGAAGATCACCCTTTGAAAACCTTTGTGAACATAACATCCGGAGCAATGGGAGAGAATGACAGAGTAATCATCGGCAATATTAATTTTTTTGATGTACTTTCAATTGATCGCCTCAAAAAACTGACATGCGAAACTAGCGCAAAAGAGGCGATGTTTGAAATACATCGCACCCTTCGCCGCTCCAAGATCGATAAAACTAGTTGTATTATTTTAGATTGTGTCGAAGCCGAATTTAAAGAAACAGACAAAGAAAAAGAGCTGCCTGAAATGTTTTTTCTAGACCAATCTTCCGATACCGGGTTCTCAAAATTCATGAAAAAGGCTTCTCCGGTCGCCAAATCTGGAGCAAACTCAGCCAAAAAGGGATTGGTTAAATTTTTTCACTTTTCAAAAAAGGCTGCGGCAGGCGCCCACAAAAAATGGAAGGAGAGTTATGGGCCCAAAACTAAGGAAATATTTGCAAAAGGCAAGAATAGCGCCGGTGCCGGAATTGCAAAAATTTCAAGCAGAATAAGAGACAATCAACAAGTTAAATATATGGGCGTTAAAGTAAGGCCTTATTCCAAACGGCCCAAGGGAACATTATCTAGAATTATGGGTTCTGTCTTGAGTGCAATTTATATGATCTCTGAAAAGAAAAACCGCCGATATTTATACGTTGGTCTCGCAATCATCCTTGTACTTATCGGCTATATGAAAATTCGGGCAAATAATGCAAACCGTGTGGCATTAAATACAGAAAGAGAAATTACCGAGAGTTATACCCAAGCTGTTGATTTATTCAATCAAGCAAAAGATGATCTTTCGCTTGGCAAACCCAATGCCAAAGATGAGTTCGCATCGGCACTTGATTTAGCAATCAAGGCCCAAGGAAGCGAAGCCACGAAAAACGAGGCGATCGTTCTTGCAAACGAAATTACCGATAAACTCGATGGGCTTATCTCTGCTACCCGATTTAGAAATTTAAGTCCCCTATTTTCAGTCAATGGCAATGTTGCCCATAGCGCTTTAGTCGGTACAACCATATATTCCATTACCGACACTGGCCGAATTTATGCGACAGATACCAAAGACCAATCACCAAAATTAGTGGCTTCTGTTCCATCAGATGCGGGAAATATAATTTCTAGTACCTTTGCTGATTCCCAGAATATACTTTTCTTTTTAACGGATAAGGACAAAATTCTTTCCTTGGACATCGATAATAATACCATTGGCTCTCCATCTCTTGCTTCAGGCGCCTCCTGGGAAACATCGGCGGCAATCGGTGCATATGTTTCAAATCTTTATTTGTTGGATGCAGAGAGTGGCACAATATGGAAGCATATCGAAAGCAACAATGCTTTTGGAAAAGGCTCTTCTTACGCCCCAACCAAAGATATTGACCTCAAGGGGGCAATCGATATCACAATTGATGGTAACATTTATATCCTAAAATCTGATTCAAGCATTGCAAAATTTGTTAAAGGTTCATATGACAGCTCTTTTTCAGTAAAAGCTTTGCCCTCGCCTTTTGATAAGATTGAAAAACCCGCAGGTATTTTTACTGATTCAGATACTAACTACATCTATGTTCTAGACAAAGGACAAAACAGGATTATCCGATTTGATAAAACAGGCACTTTTGTAAATCAATATTTCTTCGATGGTGCAACAATAGATCAGTTTTTTATAAATCCACGAATCCAAAAAATGTGGGTTTTCTCAGGCAATAGTGTTTATGAGATAAATGTTCAATAGTTTTTAGTTATTCGAAATTATTTTTTAGTTAACAAGGCACCGCAAGGTGCTTTTTACATCACATTTTCTCCGGTGCTTCAATGTCACAGATTCTAAGGGAATTAGCGATGATTGTTCTTGCTGCACGTACAAGTGAGAGCCGGGCAAGGGTTAATTTTTTATCATCGGACAGAACCTGGCAATTGGTATAAAATTCATGAAATAGCCCTGCAATTTTATAGGCATAGTGGGGGAGCAACTGAATTTGAAAATCAGATATGATATTTGAAAGAATGTCCGGATATTTTACAAGCTCTTTTATGAGTTGGATTTCACTTTCGTCTTTTAATAAGGAAAAATCAAAGTCTCCATCACCGATCCCCTCTTCCTCTGCCTTTCTTAAAATGCTGGCAGTTCTGGCATGTGCATATTCAATATAAAATACTGGGTTTTTTTCTGAACGCTCTTTCGCAAGCTCAATATCAAAATCGATGGGGGTATTTGAATTCTGTGAAACAACGAAATATTTAAATGCATCAGCAGAAACTCCAGCTTCAATCACTTGCCGCAAAGTAACAAAATTACCGAATCGCTTTCCCATTTTTACAATCTCGTCTCCGTTTTTAAGCCTGACATATTGGTATAAAATTACTTTTATTTTATCCTCGTCAATTCCAATCGCAGCCATCGCAGCCAAAAGGCGCGGGATATGTCCATGATGGTTCGACCCCCAGACATCAACTACAAGCCCGTTCCCCCGTTCAATCTTTTCCTTGTGATAGGCAATATCATCAGCAAAATATGTCAATGTCCCAGCTTCATCACTCTTTTTCAAAACCGATTCCCTGTCAGAAAGATCGGGATCAGCAGGATTTTTAAACCAAAGAGCTCCCTCTTTTTTGGCCGTAAAACCTTTTTCATTTAGTTCTTCGATTATTTTGTCTGATTCTCCATTTTTTTCAATTTCACTCTGATAAAACCAGTGATCAAATTTGATGCCGAGTAGCTCGATATCAGCCTGAATCATTTCAATAATTTTTTTCAAACCCTCTTTCTTGAAAAATTCAACAAATTCTTCCCTGTTTTGCATTTTAGCTAATTTTTCTTTTCGCTCTTCAAAAATATTTTTAGAAATTTCTTCGAGATATGCACCTGGATACCCTTTTTCTGGAAAATCTGCAGGAAATCCATTCGCTTTTTCATACCAATAATATATCGTCTCCGCGAGGCGGTTCACTTGGCCACCAATATCGTTTACATAAAATTCACGCTCAACTTTGTAACCAAAATTCTCAAAAATATTAGCAATCATTTCGCCAATAGGACCAGATCTTGCATTCCCAACATGTAGAGGACCAGTCGGATTTGCGGAAATATATTCTACATTTACAGATTTGCCGCTGCCCTTTGTGCTCTTGCCATACCCACTTCCCTTGTTAAGTATTGCCTTAAATTCTGAAAGATAAAACTCTTTACTTAAATTGATATTTATAAATCCAGGGCCAGCAACTAAGGCATCCAAAATTAAATCATCGGGTTTAATACGATCAGCGATTTCCTGTGCAACCTCCCGTGGATTTATCTTTCTCTGGTTGGCAATAATCATTGCAACATTACTGGCATAATCAGCGTTGGTCGCTGGCGGTGGTTCAGTAATATCAAAAGAAATTAGCTCTTTATAACCCGCAGCTTCCACAGCCTCAAAAATTTTTGATTTAAGCTTTTCAACAATCATAAAAATATCTTTCCCATCATTGCGAACCCCAAAGGGGCGCGACAATCTTTATTATAGAAATTGCTTCGTCCTCGCATTACTCGCAATAACTGATTTATGTAAATATGCGTAACAGACTGTGTAATATTCTCCAATTATTTTATGCGCCAATATTTTAATTTTCCGACCTGGATAACCATACCCTTATAAGCTGAAATTGTTGACTTGGGATCAGAAATCTTTGCCCCGTCAACCCTGATTGCACCTTGTTGAATCAATCTGCGAGCCTCTGAATTGGAATTTGCTGCTCCGATTTCTACGATTAAAAGCGGAAGTTCATAATTGCCCGTGAGTTTAATTTCAGGCATTTTGTCTGGCATTTTTTTCTCACGAAATTGGGCAGAAAATGACGCGGCAGCCTTTTTGGATTCTTCCTCTCCGTGATAGAGCTTTACAATTTCAAGCGCTAACTTTTCTTTTATATCGCGAGGATTTTTACCAGATTTCAACTCGTCATCAATTTTTTTTATGTTTTTTTCATCATACAAAGCACAAAGTTCAAAATAGGTCAAAATCAGCGAATCAGGAATCGACATAATTTTTCCAAACATTATTGGCGCAGGCTCAGTAATCCCAATATAATTGCCTTCGCTCTTGCTCATTTTTTTCTTACCATCAGTGCCAACCAAGAGCTTAAAAAGAACAATTTCTTGTGGAATTTGGCCAATTTTTTTCTGCAATTCTCTTCCAGCTAAAATATTGAACTTCTGATCTGAGCCGCCAAATTCAATATCTGCGTTTAATGCGACTGAATCATACGCTTGCATTAGGGGATAAAGCAGCTCGTGTAAGCCAACCTCTACACGATCTTTGATCCGTTTCGAAAAATCATCACGTTCAATGATTGAGGCTACAGTAAACTTTCCAGCAAGAGAAAGTATGTCACTAAAAGTCATGTTTTTGAACCACTCAGAATTGTATCTGACTTCAGTTTTTTTAAGGTCCAAAATTTTTGAAACCTGATCAAAATATGTCTTGGCATTACACTTAATTTCTTCATCAGAGAGAACAGGGCGTGTTGTATTTCTGCCCGATGGATCGCCAATTTTGGTAGTGTAGTCGCCTATCAGAAAAATAACAGTGTGTCCCATTTCCTGTAATTCTTTAAGCTTCCACATCGCCACCGCATGGCCCAGATGGATGTCTGGCCTTGTCGGATCTACCCCGTATTTAATGCGAAGTTTTTTGCCTGTTTTCAATCTTTTTTGAAGCGAATCACTGCTGATAATTTCTTCAACTCCAGATTTCCACAAATTATTTTTCATGTTTTCCTCTTTTTATGCTTCTATACTTACTAAATTTCGACTGGGGAAAAGTGCCTGGAAATTTAGTAGTGTTAAGAATCTTTCCATCATTCTTGACACTTCAACCTCATCTCCGTATAATTGTGTCGTTTCAAGTTAATGTAAATTTTTTCGACTAAAAATTGACTCGTATATTCTGTTTACAGAATATCAATCTGATTCTATAATGTAAAGCATAGAACTTCGAGAAGAAGGGTAATCGAAGAAAGGTTTAAATGTCAAAAAAGCATGATCTTTTTGGAAAACTGAGAAATCCGCTCAATATCAAAAAACTCTTAACCCCACATCGCAAAAAAAAGTTTACGTGGAAAACATTAGGGAAATACGCACTTTACGCATTGGGCGCATTTGTTGTTTTTATTATCATTCTCTTTGTTTGGTATGCTAAAGATCTTCCCACCCCATCGAAGATTGCAAGCCAAACCATGTCTCAATCCACAAAATTGTACGATCGAACCGGCAACACCTTGCTGTACGAAACCGGTAATGAAAAACGAACAATTGTAAAAAGTGATCAATTTTCCGATAACTTGAAAAAAGCAACTGTCGCAGTCGAGGATTCGGATTTTTATTCAAATCACGGATTTTCGATCCGCGGTATCATGTCCGCAGTGTGGCAAAAGGTTTCTGGAAAAACAGTGGTAATGCGCGGAGGATCAACCATTACCCAACAATATGTCAAAAATGCACTCCTAACATCTGATCGATCTTTTTCAAGAAAAGTAAAAGAACTAATCCTGTCGATCGAACTTGAATTTATGTACAACAAAGATGAAATTTTGACAATGTATTTAAATGAAATTCCCTATGGCAATTCAACCGCAGGCGCCGAAGCTGCGTCGGCAATGTACTATGGAATTCCGGCCAAAGATCTGGACTTGTCACAGGCAGCCACTATCGCCGCAATTCCCCAAGCACCAACTTATTATTCCCCTTATGGCACGCATACTAATTCTCTAATCAATCGCAAAAATTATGTTCTCGACCGAATGGTTGATACTAAGGTAATCACCAAGGAGCAAGCGGATGCCGCCAAAGCCCAAGACACGACCACCGTTGGAACGATAATCAAACCGCGAAAAGACAATTTGATCGCACCTCACTTTGCAATGTATGTTTTGCAAGAAGCTGTTGATGAATATGGTGAACAGGCTATTCAAAATGAAGGATTAAGCATTACCACCACCCTTGATTATGACAAGCAAAAAATCGCCGAGGACGCAATAACAGCTGGCATGCCAAAAGTTGAAAAATATGGAGGATCAAACGGCGCTTTGGTCTCTGTGGACACCAAAACCGGACAAATTCTCACAATGGTAGGATCAAAGGATTATTATGATACTTCAATTGACGGTAATGTTAATGTTACTGATTCACTACGCCAGCCAGGATCATCCTTTAAGCCCTATGTCTACGCGACAGCTCTTAAATCGAAAGAGTTTTCTCCTGCTCGAACGCTATTTGATTTAACGACAGATTTTGGCGGAGGATATGTTCCCCATGATTATGACGGATCCACGCGCGGGCCAGTGACCCTTCGCCAAGCTCTTGATAATTCACTTAACATTCCAGCAGTCAAAACGCTTTCTCTCGCAGGCATTGATAATGTGATTGAAACAGCAAAAAGCATGGGGGTTACTTCCTTAAATGATCGAGATAAATATGGTTTATCATTCGCCCTCGGAACTGCGGAGATCCGGCCGGTCGAGATGGCGGGAGCATTCGCAACATTTGCTACAAATGGCATACATCATGACGTAAAAAGTATATTAAAAGTAACCGATTCACATGGAAAGTTACTATATGAATATAAACAGGAAAAAGACAAAGGAAACCAGGCGCTTGACCCACAAATTGCTTATGAGATGAGCAATATACTTTCCGATAATCAGGCGCGATCACTAGTGTTCGGCACACGCTCTCCATTGGCATTCTCCGGAAAAACAATCGGTGCCAAAACCGGCACCACTTCAGATTTCAAAGATGCATGGACGGTTGGTTTTTCAAAATCCATTGCCACTGCTGTTTGGGTGGGTAACAACAATAATACAAAGATGAGCAGCGGAGCAGATGGTGTTGTGGTCGCTGCCCCGATTTTTCATACATACATGGACAAGGTGGTTACAGCCGATGAGCCATTTGATAAGCCAGAAGGAATTCAAACTGTTACTGTTGATCGTTTTTCAATGAAATTACCGACCGATCAAACAACCGAGACCATTACTGACATTTTTGCATCATGGCAAGTTCCCACAGAAAAAGACGCGACCAGCGTTAGCGTTAAAGTCTGCAAATCAAACGGACTCTTGGCTGGTGATGATGTAAATGAAGCCCTTACCGAATACAGGTCATATCGCGCAGTACATTCAGAGCGTCCTGACAATCCAAATTGGGAAGGGCCAGTTCGATCTTGGGCAGAGGCCCATGGCTACGCCAATTTTCCACCGACAGAAAAATGCAATCCTGGCGACGCATCATTACAAGTGACGATCAATACCCCGGGTAATGGTGATAGCGTTTCGGGCAGCAGTTCAATATCAGCTTCAGTAAACGGGACCTTTAACATAAAAGACGTAACTTTTTATATCGATGACATATCTATTGGCAGTGACGATTCTACCCCATACGCAGTGAATTTTGATTTCGACAACCTATCTGAAGGAAATCACACCATTTCTGCCATTGCCACGGATGTAACAGGCACTACTTCGAAAGATACGATTTCAATCATAAGCTCAAAATCTCCGCCAACAATTTCCGCAATTGATGCCCAGGTTTCCGGAACCAGTGTCACTATAACCTGGACTACCAACAAAGAATCAAGTTCTCAGGTACTATACGGACTTACGAATGCATTGGGGTCGTCATCCTCACTTGATCCTAATAACAAAACTTCACATTCGGTTAAAATTAATGGATTATCTCCAGGAAAAAAATATTATTTTCAAGTGAAATCGGGATCAGCCACATCAGACATTAAAAATTTTCAAACTTAAAGAACTCAAATTAAATTTGTGTTTAATCTGACAAAAGCGGCAAAAAGCCGCTTTTGTCTTTTGTTTAGAACTTATTCTAGCTTAACAAATCGTTAATTTTTACAAGTTTAGGCAAAAATTTATATCCCAATTTTTCCGCTTCCTTTTTTCTATCCACCGCCTTTGGCACAGGCCGGATTTCGCCCATAAGGCCAACTTCACCGAAGAAACATAAATCTTTCGGTATTGGCTTATTTAAGTATGAAGAAATTATTGCGGCACAGATCGCAAGATCAACTGCCGGCTCTCGTAATTTCAAGCCGCCAATAACATTGATGTAAATATCCTGATTGGAGAGATTGATTTTTGTTGACTTTGATATAACCGCAGCAAGAAGATTTAAACGATTTAGGTCAAAACCGGATGAGGTCCTTTTTGGGTAACCAAAATTTGTTGTAATAGTTAAAGCTTGAATTTCTACAAGAATCGGTCTTGTTCCTTCAAGCGTTACAGCCACAACACTACCAGGTGATTTGTCTGGACGTTCGGCTAAAAACAACTCGGATGGATTTTCGATCGGAATCATTCCACTCTCAGACATCGAGAATATTCCCGCCTCATTCGTTGCGCCAAATCTGTTTTTAATTCCGCGCAAAATTCTGGCATCATGAAATCGTTCGCCCTCAAGATAAAGAACGACATCAACCAAGTGTTCAAGGATCCTTGGCCCGGCGATTGACCCTTCTTTGGTGACATGGCCGATCAAAATTACCGGAATTTTTGTTGTTTTAGCCAACCTCTGGAGAAATATTCCACACTCTCTGACCTGGACTAAGCTGCCAGGGGTCGAGGGTAAATCATTCAAAAATACCGTTTGTATTGAGTCAACTATAATAAGCTCCGGCTTGTTTTTTTTAACTTCTCGCTCAAAGGCGTTAAGGTCTCCTCCGGAATATAAAGTGATGTTCTTTGATTTTAGGCCCAACCTATCGGCCCGGAGTTTTATTTGCTCCAGAGATTCCTCAGCTGAAAGATAAAGGCAATTTTTAATTTTATCGGCAACCTCCAAAATCAAGGTTGATTTTCCGATTCCCGGTTCCCCGCCCAGAAGAATTATGGAACCCCTTACAATTCCTCCGCCTAGTACTCTATCAAATTCAGAAATTCCGGTTTTTTCCCTACCAAAATTACCAACTTTTATATCAGATAAATTGGATTTTTCAATTGAGTCAGGTGCAATATTTTGATGTGAATCAGTAAAACTCATTTCCTTTAGGCTATTCCATTCACCGCAAGCATCACATTTTCCCGACCAGGCCGAAAATTCATTGCCACAGGAGGAGCATATAAATATCGTTTTATTCTTTTTGGCCATTTTCCCTCATATCAATAATATTAGCTGAAACATAATTTTTACCATTCCAAAAATCTTCATCAAGTGTAAATATCATATCATAACGTTTGTTTTCACTAAATTTCTGATTACAATTAAAAAATATGGACTTGATTTTCTTTTCACCAGAAACAATTCGAAACGATTGATGGGTATTATTTTTTCCCACACAGCGGATATCGGATATTTTTACATTATTAAGCTCAAAAACAGGCCTCGGATTCCCCATACCAAATGGCTCCAATTGTTTTAATCTTGAAGTTAACGATAACGAAAGTGATGCGAAATTTATCAGAGTATCAACTTTTGCAACTTTTTCAAAAAGTTTTTTATCTAAATTATTACACAGTTGTATGAATTCCTCATAAAATTTCTGGAACTTCGATTTTTTAACAGCTAGGCCCGCTGCCCCCTTATGTCCACCAAATCTTTCAATTTTACTACTACATTTTTCTAATAGCACTATCAGATTCACACCCGAAACACTTCTTGCGCTACCAACATATGGATCGGAGCGATCAGAAAAAATAATGGCTGGACGCGAAAATTTCTCAACTAGATGGCTAGCCGAGGGACCAAGCACACCCTTATGCCAATCCCCAAGAACGACCAATGTATTATTTTTAAGTAAATTTTCTTTTTCAATCCTTTCAGCTACTTTTTTTTCAAGTGCCGCCATTTCTTCTTGGCGCTTTTCGTTTGTCTGATTCAAAGAAAAGGCCAACTCTGCCGCTTCTTTTTTATCTTTAGTCACAAGAAGCATAAAAGACTTTGTTGCATGATCAAGGCGGCCAGGGGCGTTAATTCTTGGACCAATCTGAAAACCAATGGAATATGAATTGATTTTCTCTTTATCGATATTTGCTACTTTATATAGTTCCAAAAGCCCAACATTTTTTGTTTTTTTAAGTACCATCAAACCAAATCTTGCAATAATTCGATTCTCATCTACAAGAGGAACAACATCAGAAATTGTCGATATTGCCACAAGATCCATATTCCATTTAACAAAAGACTCACTGATTTTTTGGGGGTATTTTTTAGACAAGCCCTGTATTAGTTTAAAAATTACCCCTGCTCCAGAAAGCTCACGAAATGGATATTTTGAACCTTTAATTTTCGGATTCATAATTGCATACACATCAGGCAAATTATCACCTGGCTCGTGATGGTCGGTAATAATCAGGCAAATGTCTTTTAATTTTGCATAATTAGCTTCTTCAACATTTCTAATACCAAGGTCAACGGTAATGATTATGCTGCAATCTCTTTGTAATAAATAATCGATCCCTTCAGTGCTTAGGCCGTAGCCTGATTCCCTGTTGGGAATATAAATTTCTGATCGGATATTTAGTACTTCTAGCATTTTGTGCAGCAATGCCGAGCCCGGAATTCCATCAGCATCATAGTCGGCAAATATTCCGATTTTCATGTCATGTTCTATCGCTTCACGAATTTTATTTTCAATCTTTTTATAACTTGGCAATAATTCTGGGTTATGAAAATCTTTTTCAAAATCTGGATTCAAAAATCTTTCAACAGATTTCGAATCATATCGTTCGCCAAGAATTCCCCTATTAAATAAAATTTGAAGCATGATATCGTCATACTTTTTTTTAGCAATTTTCCATTTCATGTGGTTTTTAAACTTTCCACTTTATCTTCTTTGGGTTCATTTGTAGTATGCCCAACCATCCACTCTAAGGTCAACATATTCGTTTATATTTCCAGCCCCCTGAATCATCACAGCCTTTAAATCGTTTAGTTGTTTATTACTGGATCTCGTTGAATCGAACTTGATCATTGCCCCTTCTTTGGTGTACAAATTAAGATCAAAGGTTGTCTCTGAGATTACAAAACGATCCGGATGCAAATTAGCCATTTCGGCAATATTTTTGTAAATATTTAAAGAAAAGGCAACAAAGCTTGGGCTAACAATTTGTTTTTGCAGATCAACTGGTAACTTTTGTGCATCCTCAATAATCGGAAGGTTGGAAAAACTTGATATGTCCGCAGTGACATCCTTGTAAGCCCTTCCTTGAGAATCAAGTAAATAAAATTTATCGCCCGTTTTCCAGACAATCGCCTGATCGAATTCCACGACTACTATCTTTAGGGCATCTGGAAAACCTTTGTATATCTGTACGTCATTTATTTCTGGAATATTTTGTTTTATTTTCTTTTCTATATTGCCCGTGTTTACTATAAAAATATTTTTATCCTTTGGAACAATCGAGGATATTTTTTCAGTGGTAACAAGATTATTCCCTTCAATAATAATATCTCGAACCACGAAACTACTGGATAAAAATAGCCACCACAAAAATACAATCAGTGCTGCCACAATTAAAATATTCCCCATCGATAAAAATGAAGATATTCGAAGTTCAGTTCTTTTCCGCTCTTTTCTTTCTAAATAAATTTTCGGTTGCCGAAAATTTTGAGTACGTTCTCTTTTTATCAGCCTCCTTCTTACCATTTGCCCAGATACTCAACTTCTTCCTCAAGCGTAATATGAAAATTTCTCTTTACCGCTTCTCTCATCTCGTCAGCTAAAATACGGACATCCTTTGCAGATGCGTTTTTTCTGTTTATTACAAAGTTTGCATGCTTAGATGAGACCGAGGCCCCACCAACTCTCAATTTTTTTGCACCCGAATTTTCTAGAAGGTAACCCGCAGATTGTTCTCTGACTCGGCCGGGATTTTTGAAAAAACTGCCGGCGCTTTTATCGGATAATGGTTGCGTCAATTTTTTTTGTTCTAAATTCTCGATTATAGTACGAAGGATCTCATCTTTCCTTTTCTGGGCTAACTGAATTTTTACAGTTAATATTACCGGCTTAAATTCTTTATTTTTGTTTCCATTTTTTAGTTTACTTCCTCGATATTTAAAATCCATCCATTCGTGGCTGTGGCGAACGACGGCAAGCTTGCCCATCCGCTCTTCAAGAACAGTAACACTTTTTACATAGTCGCCAATTCCAAGGCTTTTGGAGCCTGCATTGTTATAAACCGCACCACCCAAAGTCCCAGGGACCCCTGCGAGAAATTCTAATCCTCCAAGATCATACGAAGCAGCCAAATTTAATATTTTTCCCAACACCAGGCCAGAATCAGCAATAATTTCACCCGTTTCTTTGTTCACTACAACATTGGAACTTTCATTCTTTATTATCAAACCAGAAAAACCGTAATCAGAAAAAACCACATTATAGCCGCCCCCAAGAACAATAAAGGGAATTTTTAATTTGTATGCAGCATTTGTTGCAGCAACCAAGTCTTCAATATTTTTTGCAACATAAAAAAGATCAGCGATTCCCCCCACTCCAATGCTCGTATGTTCCCGAAGCAAAACATTGGTTTTTAACTCATCTCCCAGAACTACCCTGAGTTCTTGCTCCAAAGTATCCATTATTTCTCCTTGACAATTTTTTCTGCCACCTTATAAATCGGTGGAATTCCAATAGTCAAAATTATACTTGAAGAATCGGTATTATTTATCAAATAATCACAAATTTCATCATCGTTATCAAACACTTTGGCCTTTTTACCCTTTGTGTTGATAATTTCTACAATCTTTTCAGAAGAAACATCGAGCTCCTCGTCCCGACCAGGCACAAAATAAATTGGTTTTAATATAACATCATCTGCGAGTTTAAAAGCATCGGCAAATTCTGATAAAAGCGGCAAAATTCTTTTATACTGATGCGGCCAAAAAACTACAACTAATTTTTTATCAGGAAACTGATCAGAAAGAGCCTTGATAGTTGCCCGAATTTCTGTGGGATGATGGCCATAATCGTCATAAACCTGGGCGCCGTTTATGCTTCCTTTGTACTCTAGCCTGCGATGCGCTCCTTTGAATTTTTTTAACACGCTTCTTGCAATATCCAATTTGATGCCGAGTTCTTTCCCCACAGAAATAGCGGCCTCAGAATTTAATTTATTATGTTCTCCCAGAAGGCCAATTTCGAATTCATTGCCAGAAATTTTGTACGGGACTTTCTTGGCATTTTCGTACTTATTTACAAGTTGAGATAGGTTTTGATCTTCTGCGCAATACACCAAAATCCCACCGCTTTTAATATTTTTGATAAATTCGCCAAAAGCGTCCAAAATTTCAGGTACCCCTCCCGGATATGTGTCCAGGTGCTCTTTATCAATATTCGTGATCACTGCAATATCTGGTTTAAAATCCAAAAAACTTCTGTCATATTCACAAGCCTCCATCACAAAATATTTTGATTTACCTATCCGAACCACATCCCCAAACTCCCTCACTTCTTCCCCTACCAAAACTGTCGGATCAAAGCCAGCTTCAATCATAATCAGGCCAATCAACGAAGTCACAGTTGTCTTTCCATGCATCCCGGAAATTGTTATTAAATATTTCTTCTTCGTAATATCCGCCAAGATTTCGGAGCGCTTTACTATCTTAATTCCCAATTTCTCCCCCTCTAAAACCTCAACCCATCCTGGAGATCCTGGGCTTACGGCAGAAGTTCTAACAATCACATCGATATCCGAAGATATATTTTTAGCATCATGCCCCTTGAGCTTTAAATCAGATCCGGTCACAACATGCCCTTCATGTTCCAAAATTTTTTGTATTCCACGCATTGATACGCCCATTGACCCGATCAGATGATAATGCATATTAGTCCTTCATATCTTTTAATAGGAATTGAGAAATTTCACAAAGCCCATCGTGTTTTATTGCTTTGCTACAATTTTGGCCAAGCGTTTGTAAATTTTTGTTATCTGACAATAAATATTCTATTCTATCCATCAAGGTTTTGCCATTTAAATTCTCTTCGCGCAGAAGAATAGCTGCATTTGCCCTTTCAAAAAATTTCGCATTTTTAAGCTGATGGTCAGCCGATGCATAGCGATATGGAATCAAAATCGCTGCCTTAGATAGAGCAGCCAATTCACCAATCGTATTCGCTCCTGCTCGGCAAATTATAAGATCAGAAGAAATCATTGCTTTCTCTCCCTTTTGCATCGAGAAATCAAAAAAATAATACTCACCATCCCGGTTTTCCAATGTTTCATTAATTTTGACTGCTTTTTCGTAGCTATGTCTCCCGACCTGATGAACAATATCATACTTCTTAAGAAGACTCGGCAAAATTTCAAAAATTAAGTTATTCATGCTCACTGCACCCTGGCTTCCACCAGTAATAAAAATTTGCGGTTTAGCATTGTAGGAAGTCTTGCGTTTCGTGTTCGAAATAGACTTGCGAACTATTAAACCGGAATAAATCGCATTAGGGGGAAGTTTTTCAGAATATATCGAGAGTGGAAAACTTAAAAAAACTTTTGAGGCCCTGTTTAAAAACAGTTTATTGGTTAGGCCAATAATTGAATCTGATTCATGTAAAGAAAAGGGAATTCGAAGCAAATTTGCGTTTGACAACACTGGTAAGGCACAGAATCCACCCTTGGAAAATATACTTCTTGGCCTGAAATAAACGAGCAAAATAAAAGATTGAATAAAACCGACGATAAGCTTCAGCCCTTCCCAAAAGTTAATTAGCGAGAAACGTCGGTGCAATTTTCCCGATAAGATTTTAATACTTTTAGTGTTTTTAAAAAGTTCCAATTCGATTTTTGAACCAGAATGAAAAATTATTGGTTCCGCGCCATTCTCTCTCAACTCATCATATATTTCCAAAACTGGCAAGGCATGGCCTCCAGTACTTGAAGATATTAAAATTATTCGTTTTTTTCGCATGCTTAAGCCTCTTTAGAGATGTTAACCAGTATACCTGTTGCCGCCATTAAAAACAATAAGGACGAGCCTCCATAACTGATAAACGGAAGAGGAATTCCAGTAAGCGGAAGAATCGAAAGCATGGCACCGATATTGATGAATGCCTGCCAGAAAAACCATGTGGTAATTCCGATCGCCATTAAAGACGAAAATTTATCTGGAGCATTTTTAGCTATTTTATATCCGCGAAGTGCAACAAAACCAAAAATCAAAACAAATAAGGCACTGCGAAAAAAACCCAACTCCTCGGAAATGATTGCAAAAATAGAATCGGTATGGGCCTCGGGTAAATATAAATATTTCTGCCGGCTTTGCCCAAATCCCAAGCCAAACAATCCCCCAGATCCAACAGCAATTAGGGCGTTTCGAATGTGGTACCCAGCACCAGAAGCATCAGAGTTAGGATTGATAAATGCAGTCAGTCGTTCTAGCCGATATGGCTCAAGCTTAATTGCCAGATAGACCAACAAGGCTCCTATTCCACCGCCAAATGCAATATTTTGCAACGAAACACCAGACATAAAAAACATTGCAGCGGCAATTCCCAACATAACCGTAAGAGTTCCAAGATCCTTCTGGACCAACATGATTAAAGAAATTACAATCATCACAATAAAAAATGGAATAGTCAAAGAATCAATTTCAGAATCCTTCTTTTTGGAAAACCAGCTTGCCAAATAAATTATTAATGTTATTTTTGCCATTTCAGCCGGCTGGAAAGAAGCTGTACCCAAACCTATCCAACGCTGCGCAGTATTTCCTTCTGAAAATCCTACAAAAATCGGTAATAACAGAAGCCCAATGGTAACATACAACATATATTTGCTATATTTTTCCCATACCCGGTAATCAATCGCCTGAAAAATTGTCCAGGTAATAAGGCCGAGTATAACAAACAGCACTTGCCTTGAAAGCCAATATTTGTCAGTAATGCCATTTGTGACCTGGAGAGAATAATATTTGGAAACAGAATAAATCATGATAAGCCCAAATAAAACCAAGGCAAAAATCACGATTGATAACACATAATCAGATCTTTTTTTTCTGAAATTTACTCTGCTTTTCATTTGGCTTGAGCTATCATTTCTTTAAATTTATTCCCTCGATCTTTATAGTTTTTGAACATATCAAATGATGCGCATGCTGGTGAAAAAATGATTATGCTACCCGGTTTTGCGATTCTCAAAGATTCAAAAATTGCTTTTTTAAAATCATGATTCGCGCAAACAATTTCACCAGGAAAATTATATTTTTCAAGGCTATTTTTGATTTTTTTAGCTTCGTCTCCAATAAGTACAACCCCGGCAACGTTGCCATGAACAATTTTTTCCGCAAGTTCATCAAAATTTGCTCCCTTGCTGCTGCCGCCTAAAATCAAAATTTTTTCTGAAGAAAAAGAATTTATGGCAGCCATTGTTGGATCCGGATTAGTAGCAAAAGAGTCATTGTATATTTTTACACCATTGATTTCCCGAACAAATTCGAGTCTGTGGGGCAAAGGATCAAAATTTTTTACACCATCTCTTATTTCGTCAATGCTAGCGCCGGCAAGCATAGATGTAATAGAGGCAGCAGCCACATTTTCTAAATTGTGCCGACCGACTAATTTTATTTCATCAGATCCGCAAATAATCTCTTCTTTGTCATCGATTCGTAATACAACCTCATACACATCATTTTGATCTTCTTTTGTTCGTAGTTTGGCATTTGGATTTTGCAGTTTTCTAATAAATGCGCCCTCATCCACCGAATTTTCACCTGAAAAATAGTACGTTTTTCCAGAAGTTAAGCTTGCAAACTCAAACGAAGTTAAATAATCCTGATTAATAACAGCAAAGTCATTTTTGTTTTGAAATTTTACTATAGACTCTTTTGCTTCGTGATATTCATTTTCATCTTTGTGATAATCCAGATGGTCGATAGAAATATTTGTGATTACAGCTATATGTGGACTTAAATTTAAGTCTTGAAGCTGGAAACTTGAAAGCTCTAAAATTGCTGTATCTACTTCGGAAATTTCATCAATTAATGAAATTGCCGGATGCCCAATATTTCCGGCAAAAAAAACTTTATTTATGTTTCCGGATTTTTGATCCCAAAGGGACTCCTTCGGGGTTTTCTTCTTTAATATATCGTATATCAAGGAAGCAGTGGTCCCCTTTCCCTTTGTCCCAGTTACTCCAATTATACTTGCCGGGCACAATTCAAAGAAAAGTTTAATCTGACTGGATATCTCGACGCCATTTGCTTTGGCTTCTTGAATTTCTGGGCTCAAATATGGAATCCCGGGAGAGCGGAATATGACATCAAAGCGTTTTAAATTAAATAAATATTCTTTACCAAAAATTTTCGAAAAAGTTGGATTGTCAAGAATTTCAGAAATTCCAGGAAGGTCCTGATTCTTCCGAAGATCATCTTCTTCCTTCTGGTCAAGCAGGGTTACACTTTCACACTTATTGACAAGAAAAGCTGACAGGGCGACGCCCTCAATGCCCAAACCCAACACTGCCACCTTTTTGTCTTTAAAACGGAAGTTTTTCATAGTTCTATTTTATCTCAAATTCACTTTATATTTAAGAGTAAACGCTATTTTCCAGTTCCAAGAAGGGCAATGACCAAGCCGGCAATCGTTGAGACAGCTCCAATAATCCAAAAACGCATTGTGATCTTATATTCGGGCCACCCAATTGCTTCAAAATGATGGTGAATTGGCGATGATAAAAATATTTTTTTGCCATTGCGAAGCTTCTTCGATAAAAATTGGACAATAAAACTTAAGCCCTCAATTGTAAAAATGAGCGTAATAATGGGAAGAACTATGACGGAATTAGTCAGAAAAGCAATTACGCCAAGGGTTAATCCTAGTGCCATCGAACCCGTGTCTCCCATAAAAAACCTCGCTGGTGGAATATTGAACCACAAGAATGCCAAGAGTGCACCCATCACTGTGCCGCAAAAGGCAGCCAACTCTACCTTACCTTGTGTTAGGGCAATGACAGCATAGGCAAAATACGCTAAAGCGAAAATGCCACCAGCCAGCCCATCCAGGCCGTCAGTTTCATTTGATGAAAATGCCATCCACACCAACGCAATGATAAAGAGAGGAATGTACCAGGCCCCAATCACATAATCACCAAAACCGGGCACATGAATGCTGTCCCAGCCCAATTTTACATAAAACCACCAAGCGCCCGTTGCTGCAATTACCGCATATAATAAAAATTTGTCTCTAAATCGCATACCACCACCATTTGGTCCTTGTCCTCGAATGTTCATAAGGTCATCAACAGCCCCCACTATTCCGGTAGCAACAAGACAAAAAAGTGGTAACCAGGTTGCCGATCTTTCAAGATTAAAAATTAGGGTAAGAAGTGCCGTAGTTACCCAAATCAAAATTCCTCCCATTGTAGGAGTTCCGGCCTTTTTGGCGTGGAGCGAAGCCATAATTGGCGCATTCTTACTTTCTCGAATTCTTTTTCCGAGGTTATTTTTATACAAAAAATTTGTAAAAACCGGTGTCCAGGCTACCGCAATCAAAAAAGAGATCACCGATAACCATAGAAGACGAGTGAGGTCCGGAATAAAAATTTTGATAATTTCCATATGTGATTCTCCTTTACCGATCCAATATATCAGAGGAACTAATCTTATGGAAGGGGTTAGTTCGAAGGTTTATTGGGCACTAGTTTATAATAATAATTTACTAAAAAATTTCCAATTTGCCCCCAAACCGGTGCCGAGGTTGACTCTGCATATGTCGCGGCTTTGGGTTTATCTAGCTTAACCAACATTACAAATCTCGGATCGTTTGCAGGAGCAAAACCCATGAATGAATGGTTGAAAATTCCCTCTTCATACCCCCCTTCTGGCTTAGGAACTTGGGCAGTTCCTGTTTTGACAGCAATTTCAACCCCGGGAATAGCTGCCTTTTGATCATGCCCTGTGGCAAAAACCGATTTTAACATTTCCGTCACTTGTGCTGCGGTTTCAGTTTTTACAACCTGCTTTCCTTCTGTTTTCTGAATCTGAGTTTCAGTGCCATCAGAATTAAGTATTTTATCAACAACATGCGGGTAAATATATTTGCCCTTGTTGGCAATCGCAGTGTAGGCACAAACCATTTCAAGCGGAGTTACAGAAACACCCTGGCCAAATGCAATAGTTGCCCGGTTAATATCCTGCCATTGCTTGAAAGGCGGGACAGAGCCTTCAACTTCCCCGTCAAGGTCTATGTTTGTTTTATTCAAAATATTAAATTCATTTAAATATTTATAAATATTATCTTTACCTTCTTTTTCAGAAACCCACGCCATACCAATGTTATCTGAATTTTGAATGATCTGAGACATATTTTCTGTACCAAACGCTTTCCCCTCCGCTGTATGAATTGTATATCCGCCAATCTCGACCTCGGATCCAAAAGTTTCTGTTGTGTCGGGAGTAACCGCACCGCTATCAAGCGCGCCTGCCATCGTGATCGGTTTCATAATGCTGCCAGGTTCATAGAGCCCGGAAATTGCCGGGTTCATAAAAATATTTGAATTGTCTTTTGCTACTATTCGATATTGGTTCGGATCATAACCGGGTTCATTTGCCATGGCCACAATCCCGCCCGTCTTAACATCCATTATTATAATTGTTCCTGAATCGGCTTGATATTTAGTGAGTGACTCTCTGAGCGTCCGCTCAACATAATACTGCACAGACCGATCTATAGTAAGGACATAACTGGTTCCATCCTTCGGATCCTTTTGTTCAAGAAGATTAATCACTCTCCCTAACGTGTCTTTTTCTCCAATGGTCTGCCCTGATGTTCCTTGCAGCTCTTTATCATAATGCCCCTCAAACCCATAATTTCCTTTTCCCTCAGCATTCACAAAACCAAGAAGCTGAGACGCCAAGGTTAATTCAGGATAATAACGGCTATATTCCGGCATAATAAAGACTCCGGAAAATTTTTTAGCCTTTATCTGATCCGAAAGTTCGTAACTCATACCCTTTTTAATTGGAGGAACGTACAATTTATCGTTATTGATCTCATCAAAAATTGTTTTACTATCCACCCCGACCAGAGCACTGAGCTCATCCGCAGTTTTTTCCTTATCTATCACTTGTTTAGGCACAACCCAAAGGGAAAAAGATTTTACATCAAAAGCCAGCGGATAAAGAGAATCCTCTCCTCCGATTGAGTCGTGAACATAGATTCTTCCGCGTTGTGCGATATCAGTCGTCTCAAAACGTTGTTGGCCTTCTGCGAGTGCAATATATTCGCTGTGTTGCAAAATTTGTTTTTCAAACATCCGCCACAAAATCACCGCTACCATAATTACCGCGAGTACGCTAATAACTTTAAAGCGGTTTATCAATTTATTTTGTGAATTCATATTATCTAAGAGCCACTGCCCTGTTTGCTTCGTTCAAATAATCAACACTGGTTACCGGGGTCATTGGCTGTTTTTCAATATTCGCATCGATTTGATTCAATGAATTCAGCCTGGCTTTTTCAACCTCCAGCTGTTCTTTTTGGAGTTCTAGGTCAGTTGATTTGCTAGTAAGATCACGAATCTCAATACTCCTGTTTGCCCCAGCCGTTGATTGGGTCAAATATACTATTGCAAGGATGGCAAAAATAGCAATACTGATAAATTTTATAGCTGTAGAACCGATTTTTATTTCTTTTTTAATCGCTCTCTTTTTGACACCAACACTGGTCTCACGGCTACCTGTGATAGTTAAAATTCTGCCCACGAAATCTCCTTTTGTTTTGGATTTTAATTTTTTAGTCAGCAGCCAAATTTTTGTTTTTGATAGTATCGCTTTTGAAATTTCGCTGTTTGTTTGAAAATCCACTTTAGATCGTGGAGATCATGCCTTTGCCCCTCCTTTGTCCTCCTCCGTATCCCAAACGAGAACGGGCGTAAGCTTTTTTGGTGGCTGCTGACTAAAAACTTAAAATCCAATTTCGGAAAGATTTTCGGCAATATCATCCGAATTATCTTCCATTTCTTTTTTAAAGTTCTTCCAAGTATCTTCTGGCCATACTTCGATTCTGTTAAACACTCCCGCAACAACGGCTTTAGTCTTGATCCCAGCATATTCCTTGAGGTATCCCGGGAGAATAATTCTGCCGGCGCGATCCAGTTTTGAATCTGTAGCTCCGGAAAGCATGAGCCTTGAAAAGCTTCGGGCATTTTTTTGTGTGAGCGGTAATTCTGCGATCTTACCCGCCAACTTTTCCCACTCGGCGATGGAATATATCCACAGGCAATGATCTAAGCCACGAGTAACCACGCACCCCTCCGAAAGCGATGCACGAAATTTGGCCGGTATTGAGAGCCTGCCTTTTTCATCAATCGAGTGTGTGAATTCGCCAATGAACATGTTAGAAAATTTCCAATGATTAAAAGCTGAAAGCTACAAGCTGACAGCTGATTTTCGTTGACACGAAAACCAAGGCCCTCTCTTTGCCTGTAGGTTGTGAAGTTGCATTTTTGTTTACCTCGAGAGACTTTGTCTCGAGAGGTTGAATTTTTGTTTTTTGATATTTTCTGTGAGCTTTTGTGGAATGCTTCTGTGATCGATTACTCCCACTTTTTCCCACTTGTTCCCATTTTAGTCCGATATATATTGCTGGTCAATATAAAAAGCCCACAAATTTCCAAAAATCTGTGGATAATATATGCTACGAGCTAATTCATTAGTCTGGATTTATATTTTTAAAAAAGATTCTATTACCGGAATATTATCTTCAATTAAAAAATTATCAAATTTTTACTTACAATTTTGACTTTTGAGTTTGAGAAACTATTTTAATTTTCCGCAAATATGTTCTGTAACTTTATCAATGGCGACCCGCTCCTGTTTCATTGTGTCGCGATCGCGAATTGTGACTGAATTGTCTTTTAAGGAATCAAAATCAACCGTCACGCACCAAGGGGTCCCGATCTCATCCTGCCTTCTATACCTTCGACCAACCGAGCCTGATTCGTCATAAAACACATTGAGCCCTGCGGCCTTAAGCTCATCCGATATCTTCTTGGCAACCTCTGGAAGCCCCTCTTTCTTCATGAGTGGGAAAACGGCAACTTTCACCGGTGCTAGCTTGGGGTGCAAACGTAGGGTCACCTCGCCGGATTCGCGGCCATCCGATCCATCGGATTCATCATAGGCATCACAAAGGAAGGCGAGCAGTGCCCGGTCAATTCCCATCGAAGGCTCAACTACATACGGAATGAAGCGTTTGCCGCCTTGTTCATCGAAATACGAAAGATCTGTGCCTGAGAACTTTGTGTGTTGTGAAAGATCGAAATCAGTTCGCTGGGCAATCCCGGCAAGCTCAGATTGGCCAAACGGATATTTATATTCGATATCAGACGTGCCGATCGAGTAATGCGACAGCTTCTCCTTCGGGTGTTCGTATATAGCTAAATTGTCCTCTTTGATGCCGAGATCGGTGTAGAAATGTTTTACCGCATCGATCCAGGTAGTGTACCACTTTTTAGATTCCTCTTTGTCAGGCGTGATGAAATACTCTATTTCAGCCTGCTCGAACTCACGCGTACGGAAAATATAGTTGCCAGGCGTGATTTCGTTCCTAAAAGCCTTTCCGATCTGGGCGATACCGAATGGGATTTTTTTTCTCGACGATTCAGTCACGTTTTTGAAGTTGACGAATATACCCTGGGCAGTCTCACCACGCAGATATGTGAGGGTAGAGCTGTCTTCTACAGGACCCAGGAATGTCTTTACGAGAATATTGAAACTCTTCTCCTCTGTAAGCTCGCCGCCGCAATCCGGGCAAACGTCTTTCTCGAGCTGATCGGCTCGGAATCTGTGATGGCACTTTTTGCACTCACGAAGAGGATCGGTGAAGCCTGATCCTGTGTGACCAGAAGCCTCCCAAACCTTCGCATTCATGATTATACCTGCATCGAGACCGACCATATCTTCGCGTGAAGTGACAAATTTCCTCCACCATTCGTCTTTCAGATTCCGCTTCATCTCCACGCCCAAGGGGCCAAAGTCGTACACTCCGCCGATTCCGCCATATATCTCGGAAGATTGGAATATAAATCCCCTTCTCTTGCAGAGCGAAATGATCTTATCCATTTTATCTCGAGAAGCGTCAGCGACGAGAGACGATTCCATATTTTCTTTGGCCATTTTAGGTCCTTTTGCTATTTCTAGATTCAGAATATCATTTTATTGCCAAATTCACAATCTATAGCTATTTACCTTGACTATTTGCCGGTTTTATGATATCGTGCTTACGCACCCATAGGGTGACTACTGAATTGCCAAGGAGGCAAACCGCTATGCCAGTTAAAACGTCGCACCTCAGAACCCCGTACGTCAGGCAGTTTCTCCAAGCGTTCGACATGGACCTCGGGTTACTAGATGACCTCGAGGCACTCGTCGAAGCCTGCTCGAGCCGCAACAAGCGCTTCGAGAGGGGCATGGACAAGGTCCGCTTCGAGTTCGAGCGGGACCAGTCCAAGTGGAATCAGTCCCAGTTGGATGCTATCTTCACGCTCTCCGAGCGTTGGAGAATGCGCCATGGGGAGACTCCCTTCAAGGAAGGGTCTTCCTACGACTTGATCGTTACTATGGGCGGAGCCAGACTCTCTCCGTGGCAGCGCGGTGCCTATGCCGCCTTGGCAATGTCCGAGGGTCGTGTGAAGGCTAGTACCTTGGTCATCGGCGGATCCAAACGGCACCTGCCGATGGCAGAGCTTCCGTTCATCACCGACTACGTCGATGTTGAGCGGCTGGTGTCCGAACGCAACCACCAGACCTTCTTGGTCGGCGGCGAAGAGAAATCGTGCATCACTGAGCATGACCTCTGCCTGGCCGCAGAAGCCAAGCTCGTGAAGGCTCATCCCGATCTCCACATCGTCACGATCTGCGTAGACATGGAGAGGGCGGGCAACCACGATGTCATCGCTGAGGTCATGAACCACAAGGAGCTCTTCCACTCCGACCGCGCACTATCCGTGGCTGGTGTGTCCACTCAGCTCTACGCGACCGGCCTGGACGCTGACCTCTGGCTGGACGCCGACACGCATGACTGGCGATACTACTCCGCAATCGGCCACCCGGTCGACCCGATCTACTCCGACCGCCGCACTCCGACCGTGTACTTCAACGAAATTCAGACGACCATGTGCAAGAAGGCACTGGCCGAGCTCAAGGGCTACTAGCCCACAACTTACTGAGATCCGCCTAGTGGCGGATAATGACTCTACCGCCGCAGGCGAGTCCCACTCCGGGGCTCGCCTGTTGCATTTTATCGTCGAACAATCGACGATCGTTCATTTTTCGACGATGATCAAATATAAAAAATTATTTCACATTATTCAAAAATTTTTTGCTTTTTAAATTCTTTTCCAAAATAGTTCGTATATACTCATCCAAAATTTGGTCTATTTCTTGCTCGATACTCTTGTCGAGCTTTAGTTTGCCAATGGTTTCAAAATCATTTTTCTCGATAAACCGCAGCGCTTTTATAAATTCGTTCGATATTTTTGTACCCCGACTGGTCGGGGCACAATTCTTGCAGATTACTCCGCCCTCTAAATTGTCCCAATAGTTCTCCCCTTCGGTGATTTTTTCTTTGCAGTTTACACACTCATAAAACTCCGGCTGAAATCCTGCTGTTTCAATAAGTTTAAGGGCAAAGGCATTGATCAAAAAGTTCTTTTCATTTTTCTCGATAAGATCGAGAATTTGCGCGAGAATTTTGTAAGTTTGCTCTGATTTTTCGTTTTCATGCAGAAAATTATCGACAAGTTCGCCGGCTACATAGGCCTTCGCCATTTTGGGAAGATCGCAGTGCAATTTTGAAAATTCAGAAATAATTTCCGCGCCGGTGATTGTATAAAAAGTTTTGCCCTCATAAAGCTGAAAATCGACAACCATAAATGGCTCCAGGTGGCCGCCAAGCCTGGATGTGGATTTTCGGACTCCGCGCGAAATCGCCTTCACCTTACCAAATCGCTCCGTTAAAATCGTCAAAATACGATCGGCTTCGCCAAAATTCATACGTTTTATTACGATTCCATTTGTTCTATATGAGTTCATTTTTGAATCGAAATATTTGAATATACAGCATAGGGCTTGTGGGATAACGTAGCCCACATCTGATCACCGAAAGAATAGTGCCACCACTCGGTAGGGTTATTTACAAACCCTTCTCCAAGCATCACCCAATACAAAAGCCGGCGATTTTCTCTGAATTCTATTTGTTCAGAATCTTCAATTTCTAATTTTTCCAAGAAATCAGTGAAAACCGACTCTTCCATTTCATCAAATTTTGCTCCCATATTGAGAAATTCTTTCGAGCCGATTTTACATAAAGTTAGATCAACAGCAGCACCAGTGGTATGCGGCGGCGGCGATTTCGGGTCAACTTCCCATGTTCCATTCTTGTTCACGTAAGCCCAAAAATTATTAACTTCGTTTTTAATTTTTTCTTCTGACCAATCCTGATGTAATTTTTTGAAATGATGCGGTGCCCACTCATCGTGCATAAATTTCTGCACCTCCGGCGGCCGGTATGTGTCGCGAACAAAAAGCTCGACTCCGGCTGGTTTTAATTCCTGATTTATTTTGACTAATTTATCCGCAACAGTTTTTCGAGCAAAAAGATTTGGTATCGCACCTAAGACCCTGCCGCCATCATCAAGTTTGAAATTGAAGTAATAATTTTCACCGGCGATGCCAAGTGTTAGAAGATCAACCACATCATCATCTTCTGGCTTGATAGGCAAATCTCTATAACCAAACTTTTGATTTCGAATATCATCAAGATTTGGTATCGGCGTATTTTTGAATTTTTCAATTTTTTGATTCATGTGCCTTAGTTCTTAATTCTGGATGTTAAAACATTTTCCACTTGTTGTAGTTGTTCTGGTGTGTTTATGCCGAGAACTTCGGTTTCGTCGGCAATTTTTACCGCACTGATTTTTTTGCCCTGATCTTTAGCCATTTTTATGACATCCGTAAGGTAATATTCACCTTGCGTATTGTTGGTTTTAATATTTGCTAGATTTTTCCAAAGCCAGAGAGAGTCGAAAACATAAAAAGCCGGATTGCATTCTGTGGTTTTTAGCTGTTCTTCATCGCAATCTTTGTGTTCAATAATTGCATCAACGTTACCTTCAGTGTTTCGAATTATCCTGCCGTAGCCTGTCGGGTCAGAGTATTCCACGGTAAGCATTGCGATCGTTGGTTTTTCATTTGTGTATAGATCGATGAGATTTTTGATCGTTTCGGGTTTGAATAATGGGGCATCGCCGCAACAAACTATGACCGCATCCGATTTGCCTTCCAGATTTACTCGCGCAGACATTGTCGCATGGCCAGTGCCGAGCTGTTCTTCCTGTACTGCATACTCAACCTGGTCTTTAAAATAATCGCGGACAATTTCTTGTTTATATCCCACAACAAGAACAATTTTCTTAAGGCCAGCATCGCATAACGATTGAATCAAATAACTTACTACCGGTTTACCATTCGCCTTAAACATGACTTTTGGGATTTCTGATCCATTTTCGCTACCCATGCGTTTCCCCTTCCCTGCCGCGAGCACAACTGCTGCAATTTCCATTTTGATTTCCTTTCAATTATTCATGCCCATTATATCAGAATTGGGCCCCGACTATTGTCGGGGCCCTGTGCTCTCCTCCTCTCTCGGCGGAGGATCACCGAGCCAATACGCGAATGGCGGCTCGGCCAGTGGGTCATCTTTGAGTATCTCGGCCCAGGTTGTCTTCTCTTCGTTTGTCATCGCTCTCATGATTTCGACACTCCTTAGCAAGACAGATGTTGCCAGCGGCCAGTGCCGTCAGCGTACGAACGCATGCACTTTCCATGGCCACAGCCGATTTCTCCGCATGCAACGCACCTTTTGAGGCTATTGCGCTCTCTGCCAGTTTTCTTGGACGGAGCATGTAAACCCGCGTCACAGTGGGGGCATTTTCCCCCGTTCGCGGTGATTCTCCAGCTGCGGTTCCTTCTGTTCTGACGCTTGCTTGTCGCCATCCTGGCCTCCTTGGCTGTTTGGTTTCGAAAAGCTTAACCGGTTTAAGCCCTTCGAGCCAAAAACAAAAAACCGCCCTAGTGGCGGCCTTTTGAAAAATATTTTTAAATCAAATTAAATAAGCCGCCGAGTAGTCGGAATAAGTAGATTGACTTGAATTGCGCGGCATTTGATATTCATATTGAGTTGATATTACCCTTTATTCATATAGTTTGCAATATCGGCAAACTTCTTGCCGGCTAGCGATTGGTTGGTTGCCCAGTCCTCTTCGGTAACTTCTCTCCCAAACCATTTTGGTTTTTCAAACGACTTGGCAGTTTCTTCGTCTGTAGTCGACACCTCGATCAGTGCCAAACCGTCAAGATCGCCTTCAAACTCATCAATCATTATCTCAAGGCTGGGATCATCTTTGTATGCATATCTTTTCTTTTTAATGGTTTTCGTCACCACTTTCCAGATTCGGTCAAACTCTTCCTTGTTGATTTCAACTTCAAATTCTTCCCTGTATCGCTTATCGCCAGGGATCGCCATCAATTTTCTGGTGATAAAAAACTTGTCTCCAATTTTTCGGACACGTGTGGCATCCTCAGCATTTGAAAGGTAGCCCTGCTCTATCTCTGATGATTTTAGTTTGCCAAGTTCCGGTAATTCCGTTGCCAAATAGGTCGATTCGATGTTAATCATGTTCCTCCTAATTTGTATTCTTAAAATTCAATCTCTTTGAAGTAGCTTCAAACTCGCCTGCAATATCATCGGTTAGTAATCTTGCATTAATCATATCTCGCACAGCATGCAAATAGTGATCAAAAACATCCGCGTCGTAAAGTCTAACTTCATGATCGCCGAGATTTTTGATTTTCCAGCCGCTGTTGGCGTAGTGGCTTAGCTCCAATGTTCTTACTTGGAGTAAAGATAAGTTTCTGACCAGCCCCTGGATTGCCTGCTCGCAAAGTTCGGCGAGTACGATTTTCGGTTTGATAATCTGTTCCGTTTTTACCGACAAAAGTTTCTCGTACCGTTCCACAAATCCGGCGATATCCGATTTTTTTAATTTGCCGTCCCTGAGAAGAAATTTAATTCTCTTCAATAAATCATGCTGACCCTGGGTTAGGGTAAATGCTCCAACAAGTAATTCACGGGGAACTTCTGTTTCGGAATTGATAGGGTAGTAACCATGTTGCTCGTTCTTATAACGATTTATCCAACCGACTATCTCTCGTTTTTGCTCATCAAATTTGATGTCGCTGTCTTTTGCTACCCGGAAGCAACCGTCATCCTTATAAACAAAGATCCCACCACCGATCCCTGAATAGGGCAAGGTCATTTCCGGATTGGTCGAGAAGGTTGCTCGACCGTCGATAATTGAAAGGCCGTCATTGACTATTCGTTCAATAGCAGCCTTTTTTGTTCCGTGAAAATAAAGCATAAGAAATCATTTCTTGCATACAAATTGTCCGAAAATCTAGTCTTAGCGCTGGCAGGCAGGACAAAAGTGCGTTCCGCGCCCCCCCAAAGTTATTCTTTTAATTTTTCCGCCACATTTTTTGGGGCAATTCTCACCCGTTTTCCTGTACACCTTCAGATGTTTGTGAGCCTCGCCAGGGGTTCCGTCGGCTTTAACATATGTATCAGCAGAAGATCCGCCGTATTTCAATCCAAGCTTTAATGATTTTATTATACCAGAAATAATTTTTTTCCATTCTGCGTCTTTGATATCTTTTACTTTCCGTGTAGGAATTATCCCGGCACAAAACAACGATTCGTCAGCATAAATATTCCCAATCCCTGCAATAATTGATTGATCCATCAGAAATAATTTGATTGGTCTATTGGGGATTTTTTTCGCTCGGTTTTTTAAATATTCTACTGAAAATTCACTCGAAAACGGATCGATACCGATATTCGCAAGTTCTTTAGTTTTTAGATTCTTTAGTTCTTCAGTTGAATACGACCTAACGTAACCAAACCGGCGCAGATCATTGAAATACAAAACACTTTCATCGTCGAAATGAAAAATTGCTCGCGTATATTTACCCGGCATTTTTTCATGCCAATCTTTCGATGGATGGCCGCCAGCCGTGCGATTGCGCAGGCAAAATTCTTTCTCTCCGGCACATTTTTCCCAAATAAGCTGACCGGTCATTTTCATATGAATTAGGATTGATTTTTTCGAATCCAATTTAAAAAGAAGCATTTTCGCGATTCGATCCACATTCAAAATCTTTGCTCCAATGACATCTTCTGGCTTAAGCTGTACGACTTTAGAATCGCGCGATTCGAAATCAGATATCGTTTTTCCCTTGATCTTGGCAACCAGCCCTTTTCTGATTGTCTCTACTTCTGGTAGCTCTGGCATAAAAATTCCTAATTTTCCAAATAAGTAATCACGGGCATTTTCTTAACTTTTTTAACGACTGCTCCCAATTTTTGACTCGCAGCTTTCATAATCCTTGCAACAGATTCCTGCTCTTCAGTATCGAGCTCTTCCCAGAAAACAGAGTTTCCCGTTTCAAGTGACAACAATTCTATCACATCATTCGCCGTTAATGGACCAGACTGCAACTCTTCTCTTGGCCTCGTTTCGAGTGATACTACTAGAGCATCTGTCATATCTTCTTCTGCTATCTTACGTTCTGCTAATTTTATTCCACCCAAGAGGGTTTGCCCATCCGGAGTCGAAGCATATTCTTCCTTCCATTCGGCAGGAACAAAGAATCCACTCTCGTGCAACATTCTCATCGCTTGCTGCGGGTCAAGGACACCTGCCCCATTAGCGCGAACAAATTCGGCAAATCGAGTCGTTAGCTTAGGCAAATTGTATCTGTAAGCTTCGAAATCGCGATCGTAAATTGTAAATAACTTATCCAAATCTCCGAAGTTGATTTCTTGCTCCTCGTTTTCTCTATTATAATTTTCCGCCCATTCGGACAATGAATGGCCGGTAGCCTTCGCATAAAATTTCTTCATTTCATCAGCAAGAAAGGCAACGCTAGCAAGATCAACATCCGCCTCTTTGGCTGTGCCTTGCCACAGATAATGCCGTAGCACTCGGAGAGAAGTCTCTCCTAGAGAATATTTGGTTTTTCCAACTGAATTAATTTGGTCCAGAACTGATTGTGCCTCTCGTAAAAATCCTAGATTGACATCTAACTCTTCTTTCTCAACTTCGGCAAAAATTCTGCGCGTTACATGTGACATAGCATTCTCATGAGATTCACCAAAAACGATCTCACCTTCCGGGTAGAAACGCCCTATTATTGGTTCGCAAACTTCAGCAAATTCTTGTGTTTCTCTCTCCCTTTGCTCAGGAGTTTTCATTTCTTCGCGCTTGATACCTCTCTCATCATTTGGATCAATCATATTGTTCCTTTCTGTTCAAATTATACCAGATTGTTTATGCTTCGCCGGATTTGACAAATTTTGCGCTTTGATATACGCTAAAAATACCAAGCATCGCATAGCAAAACAAAAATCAATCAAAACCAAAGGCACATCAAATGGCCTTTTTATGTTCCAATTTTTTGATTTTTGAATTTTGATTTTTGAATCTGAACGGAGTGAAATATGGATTTAGAAAATCCCGGATACTGGAGAAAACTTATCAACCAAGGGATGATTCGATTTTTTCTTTTAAAAGTTCTCTACAAAGACAAAGAAAGTTACGGATATAAGCTAGTCAAAAGAATTGAAGAATTGTCCGAAGGGATTTGCCGACCGACTGAATCCACCATTTATCCCGCCCTTGATCAGCTTATGAAAGGTGGATATGTGACGATACAAGAAGTCTCCGCTGGGATGAGGACAAGAAAAGTATATTCTCTAAACGAGCAAGGCAGGAGCGCTTATCGCACTGCCGCCAAAGCATACGGAGAAATAATTCCCCTACTCCGCGAAGCAATAATGCTCTAAAATTGGTTATATTTAAAAATAACAAAATCTTGGTCTAAGATAAAAACGTAACAATTCTTCCGCGGTCGCGGAAGAATTGTTACGTTTCAGGGCTTGATAAGTGCCTAGAAGAAGTAAGATATTTTAAATTCTTGAGTTATAAAAAGTTAACAGCGATAAAAAGCAAGAGCGGACAGCTGCTCTTGCCGTCCGCCGGTCACCCGAGAAGCTCGTTATGCCTCACCGGGTTGAAACTCATTACTTCCCATCCATGCTGGGCCTCTTCTAGGAGCACGTTTGGGTCATGTTCAACTTCGGTGTACTCGTGCATGAGCATTCCGTCCTCCACTAGCGTGTATGCTTCATTGCCGCTACTGCCACCGTAGTTATACACCCTGATCGTCGCAATCCAGGGATCGAGAAGCCCAACCTCCAGCATCCATAAGAATGGCGCACTACCCTCGAACCTGGCAAACCCATTCTGCTCGCGCTGCCTTTGCAGCTCAAGGAGGATCAACCGCTTTTCTTTTTCGGTCATGCTTCGTCACCTCAAAAATCAGTATAGATATATACTGAAAATAAATCAAAAGAGAACAAAAATTATTTTGTCGCCGGCGGTTTGGCTCGTTTGCCAAGTAAATTTAGATCAAGATTTTCAATATCGGATAAAATTTTATTAGCATCGGCCGATATTTTTTGTTGTATATTTTTGTCAGTAATTTTTTGAGAAAAAATGAATTCTATCGTTTTATCAAAATCATTTTTGAATTTAGTGTTAATCTTCTTCCACTCAATATCCCTGAACGCTTCCGCTTCAGTTTCATCATACTTTATCACACTGCTTAGCATTAAAAATGCAATTGAAGGATATCCTAAATAACCCTGCCAATACGATCCATTGTCATTTGACATAATAGAATGTGAATCGGGGTTGTACACAACATCATAGTATTTCAAACCGTCAGATGAATAAACCTTAGCACTATTTCCATTTATATGAACCCTATTGTCAGCAATAGACCCCAAAGCTTCATATATCTTAATCTTTGGTGGCAATTTCCACTTCATTTACTGGTCCATCCTGGAAAAAATTACTGCTAATCCAACAATGATAAGGATGAGGGGCCAAAGTTTGATGATGTGGGCAAAGGAAACAAAATTATTAGTCAAAAAAATTAAGCCGATGAAAATTAGAATGATTGCAAAGATGATTGTACCATCGCGGCGGCCTTTTGTTTTGGCAACATCTTTAACCTCGGATTTAAATTCTCGGGCAGCTCTTTTCATATTTTCTTTTGGGTCCGACTTGCCCCTTTTTGAACCGGCCAGATCTTCAAAATATGATATTTCCCCTTCTTTTGGTACAACAAGCCACATAATTATATAAACTAAAACACCCGACCCACCCAAAAGAGTGAAGGCAACAAAAATAATCCTGACAATGTTTGGGTCAATGTCGAAATATTCTCCTAAACCGCCACAGACTCCGGCAACCATTTTGTCTTTTTTTGAGCGCATTAGATTTTTTGCCATGATGCTCCTATAAAAAATTATGGATAAACCATTGACCTAATTTAATCTATATTCTATACTATTAATACTAAATTAGTAACCTTTTGAAAGGCAAATATGACAGATCCAAAAGATGAGGGATGCGGAAACTGCGGCGGATGCTGCGGTTGCTAAAAAATGCCCCCTAGGGGGCATTTTTTTATCCGCGCTCTTTTTTGTCATCGATTATCGTGAGAACTAGGAGAACAATCCCCAAAAGTGCAATTATTATTGATGCGATTAAGAAAATTCCGTAGTTGCTTTCATTGCCAGGCGATACTGAATCGGCACTGATATTAAAATAACGGCTGGAAAACAAAATCACTAGCCCGCCGCCAATACAGGTAGAAATTACTCCCAGAAAAGATTTTGTTCTTGCTTTCATAACTATAATTATTTCATAAACTCAATTGACTATATCAACTTTGTGGGCCAAGCAACTTATTTATTCATAGCGTAACACATCAAGCGGCTTCACGCGAACTGCCCTCCTGGCAGGATAAATTCCCGTGATGATACCAACCAAGAGAGAAAAACCACCCATTACAAGCGCAAACAATAACGGCGTGTAAAACACGGTGATTGGAAACGCACCGGACCGGACAGCCATAGTCGAGATGCCGATATTAACCAACCACTCAAACACCAAGCCGATAATCACGCCCGAAACACCGCCAACGAATGCGATTAAGACAGATTCTGTCGTGAAAAGAAGAAAAATGTCACGGTTGCGCGCACCAATCACTTTAAGATATCCAACCTCTCTGGTTCTTTCCATCAAGGAAATCGTCAAAGTATTAAACATGCCAAGCAAGGCAACGATCATGGCTATAAAGCCCAGAATACCCAGGGCAACTTTTAAAATCGAGAAAATCTGATTGATCTGGGCTAACGTATCTGACACATTATCAGTTTTGTATCCCATATTTTCAATAGTTTTTCTGATCGTGGCAACCTCGGTTTGATCTGTGGCTTTCACTTTTATCATCGAAAAATTAACAGCACCGGCATTTTTGGCGGATTGTAAGGGGATATAAGCAAATGGAACCGACTCATCATCAATGATTCCAACCAGTTTAAATTCCTGATTTGCAGAAGTTTTCGTCTCTCCGTTCTCGGTCAAATCCCTTGTTACTATTAGGTCAGCCGCAATATCTTTATCCAAAATTGTCGCCGCATCCTTTACCCCCAGAAGATTTAAAACGGCTTTGGATACAATTATATCTTTACTGCTCGCATCTGTACTTATAAATTTGCCTTGATCGGCTTTGATTTGATCATATTCGGCAAAATTATTATCAATTGCATAAAAAACCGTGTCTGTCGCTGATTCACCAATTTTTAGTTTTCCTGCCAAATTAATGCTTTCACCTATTGAATCAACCTGGGTAATCTCAGAAATTTTGTTGTTTGTATCATCGGTAAGTTTTACCACATTCGAATCTCCGGATGTAACATCAATAATTGAAAACGCGTCAAACTTAACCACCTGATCTGTAACAAGCCTCTGGAGGCCATAACCCAAGGAGACGAGAAACATAATCGCGCCAATACCAATGATCACACCAATTAACGTAAGTATTGTTCTCGAACGATGTACTGATAGATTTCGATAAGATAGATATAAAATTTGGATTAATTTCATTTACTCTCCTTCAGCGTGGCTACTTCTTGCTCAAGCTGTTTTGCTATATCGGCAACCGACTGAGACGCTACCACTCCATCACGCATGGCAATTTTGACCGTAGCATACGGCAAATAAACCAAATTGTGAGTAACCATAATTATTGTTCTTTTTGATTCCAGGTTCAGCCGTTGAAATATCGCCATTGTTGCATCGGAATTATGCGTATCAAGATTGCCAGTGGGCTCATCAGCTATGATAATCCAGGGATTACGGATAAGCGCCCTTGCGATTGAAACTCTTTGTTGCTGACCACCGGAAAGTTTATTCGGTGGGTTGTCGGCAAATTCCTCCATTCCGATCTCTGAGAGAACATCAAGAGCTCTTTTTTTTGAACCAGAAAAAGAATTGCCCTTAAGCACAAGCGGAATCGCAACATTTTGCCAAACATTCAGGGAATTCACCCAGTGTGACGATTGTGAAATTATTCCAAACTTTTCAGATCTAAATTGCGCCCTCTGATCATCCGATAATGAATATAGGTCTTCTTCTCTCACAACAACTTTGCCTGTGGTCGGTGCCTCAAGGCCTGAAATAACATTCAAAAGAGTTGACTTGCCGCACCCAGAAGGACCATAAATAATTGCAAAATCTTTCGGATGGATTTCAAGATCAACGCCGTTTAGGGCGTGAACTTTATTTATTCCGAGATCAAAAGATTTCGTCACCTTTTCAATTTTGATTATTGATTCCAAGCTCATTACCCCTCACCTAGTCTTTTTTTAAATATACAATATTTATTCCCAACCCGCAATTTTCATTATCTGAAGAATATTTTTACCCGCGAAAACGCCCGCTGAAAAGTGTTCAAGTATGTGATTATTTAAGGCGAATTGCTGGGCCTTTTGGGTGAAAATATTATTGCCTTAACCTAGTCCCGGAAAAGATTAATGGAAATAAAAAAGGCTTTAAAAAACTCTATGTTGGCGGCGTCCTACTCTCCCGGGACCTTTTTTATCCCGCGAAGCTTCAGCGAAGTGGGGCGATCCAAGTACCATCCCCCTTCGCTCTTCGAGCTACGGAGGGACAAGTCGGCGCTGAAAATAAAAAATACTTAGTGTTGGCGGCGTCCTACTCTCCCGGGACCTTTCGATCCAAGTACCATCGGCGCTGAAGTGCTTAACTTCTCTGTTCGGAATGGGAAGAGGTGTACCCACTTCGCCAAAACCACCAACACTAAGTATTCTTTAAATGTGCTTCCTGCCCCGCGTAGCTTTACGCGGAGTGGGGTCTGCTCGGAATGGGAAGAGGTGTACCCACTTCGCCACCCGTCTCGCCTGCGGCGAAGCCGAGGCGGAAAACCACCAACACTAAGTATTCTTTAAAGCCTAATATTTTATGCTTTTAATTTTAAACTCTATTGCCACACAGGACAGGGCAATAAGTAGTGCCATGTCCTTGTACGGTAATACAGATTTGAGCTAGGATCTTACACACAAGAAGAATAAATCATCCTGTGCGAAGTATCATTAACGCTCGAAGTTTTACTGGGAGTTCCAGTAATTGCTAGTCAAACAATAGTATATTTTAATCGATCAATTAGTACTTCTCGGCTCAAGACATCGCTGCCCTTACACCTAAAGCCTATCAAACTCATTATCTATAAGTGATCTAAGAAACCTAATCTTGTGGCCGGCTTCACGCTTATATGCTTTCAGCGTTTATCCGCTAAGGCTTAGCTACTCTGCAATGCCCGAGGTTCGGACAACAGATACACCATAGGCCTACACCTCCCGGTCCTCTCGTACTAGGGAGACACCCACTCAAGTTTCCACGCTCACAGCAGATTAGGACCGAACTGTCTCACGACGTTCTGAACCCAGCTCGCGTACCCTTTTAACTGGCGAACAGCCAGACCCTTGGGACCTGCTTCAGCCCCAGGATAGGATGAGCCGA
>JBAYVT010000006.1 GCA_041674405.1 Patescibacteria group bacterium
AAGATCGCGCTCGCCATAAACCTTCGCAGCTTTCCGGTGGGCAGCAACAAAGGGTTGCCATAGCCAGGGCGCTGATTACGAATCCGGATATTCTTTTGGTTGACGAACCGACAGGCAACTTGGATGTGCCGACAGGCAAGGAAATCATGAGTATCTTGAAGGAGATAAATGAGAAATGGCGAACGACCATAGTGATGGTTACCCATAATCCGGATTTTGTGAATGAAGGGAACAAAGTCCTTTACATGGAAGACGGGAAAATTATCAAAGAGGTGCACAATCAGAAAGTTGCAGAAATTGCCAATCCGGAAGAGCCGCGAAGCAAAAATGTGAGAATTCATGCCGGGCATTTAGGAATATCTGAGATCTTGCGCCTTTCTGGAATCCATTTTTTAAGCAAAGGGCTTAGGGCTTTTTTGACTACTTTGGGCGTTGCCATGGGTGTCGGCTCGATCGTTGCCCTAGTTTCTTTGGGAATCGGTTTGCAGAAAATTACGTCAAATCAGCTAGCTTCGCTCGATATGTTAGTTTCGATTGGCGTAAGCCCAGTCAAAGATTCTAGTATCAAGCTTGATGATGAATCTCTGGGTAAAATCGCGGCAATAAAAAACATCAGCATTGTAAGCCCTGAAATCGCAATGCCTGCCAAAATTACAATCGGATCTTCAACTTCTGAAATTGTGATAAACGGATTGAAGCCAGACACTTTGGATTTCGAGAATGTGAGCCTGATTTCTGGATCAAAGTATTCTGATTCGGCCGGTTTAATAATTTCCAAATCTACTGCCAAACTCTTTGGTGGCGATCCTCAAACATTCATTGGAAAAGATGCCAAAATTTCACTAATTGTCATAGGAGATGACCCCAGCGATTTAACAGGAGCCAAGATTGTCGAGATGAATGAAAAGATTGTTGGAGTATCAGCTGACGAATCTGCGGCGGCGGCCTATATTTCACTTGCCCGCCTAATGAATGCGACAACCCAACCAAGCTACAATTCACTAAAGGTGAAGGTTGACGATCGGACCAATGTGGAACAGGTAAAAAGCTCAATTGAAAAGCTAGGATTTTCAACCAGCTCCGTTGTTGACCTTGTCGACCGCGTTGACAAAGTGTTTTTGATAACGCAAATTGCCCTTGGCATCATTGGCGGAGTTGCTCTCATAATCGCGCTGATCGGAATAATAAATATTATGACAGTCGCTTTGCTTGAGCGGACGCATGAAGTGGGAATTTTGAAGGCAATAGGCGCAAGCAATCTGGATATCAGGCGAATATTTGAATATGAAGTCCTGATGTACGGACTTGTCGGCGCAATCTTCGGCGTATTCGGCGCATGGGGGCTTGGAGAGCTAATTAACAATGCCATCGGATATCTGATGAAGGTCTCCGAAATTCCGGGCAGCATACGGCTTTTTGATACCCCATTTTCATTTGCTGCTGAGATGGTTGTTTTGACAATTCTTGCTTCACTTCTCGGTGGCTGGTATCCATCAAAAAAAGCTTCGCGCCTTTCGCCTGCGGAAGCTTTGAGATATGAATAAGACAAAATCAAAGTAAAAAATAGGATTAATTCGTTAACTTGTCAACTGAGATCTTGAAATATTCATTATCAACCTGATTCAAAGCTAACAACGTTTGGAAAGTTCAAAACATGCAAATTCGAAGCTTTCATAGAAAATCGCTTTTTAATTGCCGTACCGGGCGAATGTATTTGATATTAACGATTGCTATTATTGCACTGGCAACGGTTTTCTTATCGTTTTCTAAAACCAGGGCCAATCCTGGTACATGCTATTGGGTCGGAGATACCAGCCCTGCAAATTGGAACGATCCTTCCCACTGGTCAAATTCATCCGGTGGAGCTGGCAATACATGCGAAGGCGGCGTAAACATTCCCCAATCTGGTACAGCGGTTGTTTTTAATTCGGCAAACAACAATTCCGTTAACGTGGATACAGACGTGAATATCGCTTCAATCAGCATAGCTACCGGCGGTTACTCGGGTACGTTTGATGCAACGACGCATAACATCTATACGTCCGGCAATATCACTTTTAGCAGTGGTACTCTGCATATGGGTTCAGGAACATGGACTATTGCTGGTGGGGTGACCTTAACAAACATCAGCACTTTCGATGCCGGCTCGTCAACTCTAATTATGACCGGGACAACTAAAAATTTAATTGGGGCGGCGCAAACTTTGCATGATTTAAGTATTTCCGGAACAGTCAATGTGGCTACCTCCAATGTCTCGGTTGGGGGAATTTTATCGGTTGAAGATGGAAAAACCCTTACCATCAATTCAAACAAATTTTTAATAATGAATTCTGGGGCGGTGACAAATTTAAACAATACCGGAACAATTACAGGATCGTCAGGCTATTTAGCCCTCAATGATTCAGCCGGGGAGAATTTAAGTGCTGGTGGAACATTATCATCCAAAGTTAGGTTTGATGCCACCAGTGGGGATGTAAAGGTTCGCGCAAGAACATATGGAGCACAAGCCGAGTTTTATTCAAATTCTGCTTTATCCGCCAGGACAATTACGCTCGGCACATCCGCGTCTCAAACACTGGATTTTAGCTCAAATTTTTATGTCCTTGCAGCGAATACACAGAATATTGCTGTGTCTGCGGCTATTTATAATCCCTCTATCAATATTACTGGCAATATTGATTTTACCGGAACAGGAGCTGGCTCCGAATCGTTATCAATGGGATCGAGTGTTTGGACCTTGTCTGGCAATATTGATATGCAGGATGGCTCGGTAATAGGCGGCACATCGACACTGGTTTTTGCCGGTTCTGCTGCGGCGCAAATTTTCACGCCAAATGCTCAGACCTTTCATAACATCATAGTCAAAAACACTAATGCTGCGGGGACAATATTGAATGGTAATGGTACTCAGGGGTATAAGTCGGGAAATTTGGTAGTTTCGGGCAATCTATATCTTTCAGCAGATGGAGCATCCGATGTCCTTTTAGATGGAAATACTCACCATTGCGGCGTAACCGTTGAAGGAAGTTTAGATTTTGTTGGCGAGGGAGATGGGCAGGAGTCGATCTTGTTGGGTAATAATACTTGGATTGTTGATGGCAATGTTGATTTTACTGGCGGAACGATTAATGCAGGTAACTCCACTTTGGAATTAGCCGGAATTGATGAACAAAATTTAACACTTGCTGGGCAAACGCTAAATGACTTAAGAGTGTCTAACGAGTCTGGAAATAGCATAAATTTTATCGGTGATGTCACGGCTGTCAGCTTTGCCATAGCCTGCCCAGATACCAAAGTGGTTTTAGATGCTGGCGGAACATATAGTTTTACCAATATCAATATTGATGGCAGATCTTTAGAAACGCCCGTGAAACTAGTTAGCTCGCTTTCCGGTTCTTCTTGGAATTTTGATGTGTCAGGTATCCCTCTTGTTTCACACGTTGAGGTTTCAGACTCCAATGCCTCGGGTGGTAACAAAATTAGCGCGATCAACAGTATTGATTCAGGGCATAATTCAAATTGGGAGTTTTTAGAAGATGCGGTTGGTTTTTCTCCTGACCAGAATACCTGGCGATTTTCTTCGCCGCAGGATTATGTAATCTCCGATGCTTCTAAGATACAATTTTCAAACAGTTCAGCCAAAATAATCCCTACAGGATTTGAAACCGCATGGGGAAAGGTGTGGCACGATACCCATTTTGCCCCAAATCCCGGTGAGTCCGGCGCTGAGTCGATAATCGCCGATAGTTCTGGAAACTTCTATGTTAGCGGATATACCAGGAATGGGGCTGGCGGCAGTGATACAGGCTTTATTGTCAAACTAGACCAAGATTTAAATGAAATCTGGTATAAAAACGATTATTTCACTGATTCTTTGAAAAGCGAAGTGTATCGTATGGCTATCGCTTCGGATGGTAATATTCTTGCCCATGGCGGCTATCAAGATAGCTCTGGAAATTGCCATTCGGTTCTTATGAAATTATCTCCTTCTGATGGAAGCGTCGTCTGGTCTTCCACAATCGACCAGCCAGCAGGAGTGGTGCGATTGTCTGGTTGGGATCGTGCCGGGGGGCCGGTCATAGACAAAGAGGGCAACATTTACATTGCAGTAGCTAATCATTTAGGTGACACCCAAAATGATGCCGAACCATCAGGAATTTATAAATTTGATTCAAACGGAAACCTAATTTGGAGCCGTTCAGACTCACTTGCTTCGCGTAAGACTGGTTGGAATTGGGAAGACATGTGGGGGATGGCAATAGACAGCGAAGGTTCAGTCTATATCAGTTATAGTTGTGGCGGACCATGGCCAAGCAGCCTCTATTGGGGACTATTAAAATATGACACGGATGGCAATTACCAATGGATGAATATAAAACTTTGGTCTGGAGAAAATGAGTTCCAAGCCGCCAGGGGAATTTCAATTGACCCTGCGACTGATATCATATATCAAAATGGGAATGCCGGAGGTAGTAGCAGCTCGGGTTGTGGTTTTAGAAAAATTGATAAATATGGCAATGTATTGTTTGAGGAAATAATGCATGATATTGCGTTCGGGGGGGATACGTATTGCTGGGGGTCGATTATTGACCAGTTCGGCAACTGGAATGCAGCAGGGCAAGACGGCACAGCTGCGACTGCGACATCCTTTATTAAAAAGTATCGAGGTTTAGACGCAACGAAAATCAATGTAATCACAAATGATTTTTTGCCTCGACTTAGTCACGGGTTATACGCTAGCCGCATTACACTTGACCAATGGGGAAATGTATACGCGGCTTCATATTTTCCCGACTCGAATTACAATTCAAAATATTCGATTGCGATAACGAAAGGGGTAAATACATATCCAAACACACAACCGGACTCTGGTATTCCCCTTACTCTGGTGAACAGAATCCCGATCGAATATTCATCATTGTCCGGTTTCTCTGTTGGTTATGGACCTATGGATCAGGCAGATGTAAAATTTCAGATTTCTAATAACGGAATAGATTGGTATTTCTGGAGTGGATCAGGTTGGGAGAAAACCGATGGATATGTATCAAATACAGAAAGTGATATCAATGCGAATATTTCAAAATTTTCCGATGAACTTGGTCCCGGACAATTCTATTTCAAGGCTTTTTTGCTCACGGATGGCACAAAAGAAGTTGATTTGAAGAATGTCACAATCCAGGCAGTGTCAATTTCAGTACTGCCGCAAACAGGCAAGAATGATGATTTTAACTTAAGATTGCTGAACTTGGCAATAATGTTTTTGCCAATCACAATATTTTTTGCGGTTTTAGAAAAAAGAATTAGCACTCGTTGACTCAAAAATAGAGCACGTTATTCGATTCTAGCTTTTAGTTGACTTTCCGTATCTTCCTTTGTCGCGTTTGGCGACTTTATTGAGCGATCTGCGAGCCGCTTTATCTAGGTCAACGCCGGTACTATTGCCGAGGCAGATCAAAGTGTAAATTACATCGCCAATTTCGTCTTCCAGATCCTGCTCAAGTTCGGAAGCTTTTTTCGGTTTCTCCCCATAGAGGTGATTTAATATTCGTGCCAATTCGCCGGTTTCTTCAATTAAGCGAGTGAACTGGGCGAGCGGGTGCCAGTAATCCCAGCCTTCTTTTTTAAAATATCCGTCGAGCTCTTTTTGAAACTTATTCATAAATTAATAATATCATTATTTGTCAACTAGGTTGATTTTTTTGCCGCAACTGGGCAATATAAAATTGCAACACGCCTGAAACTGAACACCGGGAGGGGAATTAGATGCTACCAGGTCCGGAGATCATGGCTGACGAGGGTACTCGCAACGGGTGCGCCATCATGGCCGGAATCGTGATCGCCTTGCTGGGTATCGGATGGTTGGTGCAGGCGCTGGTTCTGCATGTGAATCCATAGGGGGTGGAACAATGGGCAGCCTTTGGCGGGAGTGGCGTGATGGTTGGCGTGAAAACCGCGGCGGCTGCCTTCTGGGGATTTTCTTCTTCGTTTGGGTGTCGGCGGCAATCGTAGGTTTTTTCTGGTGTGCCTCACACCCATCGCCACCGCACACACCGGGAATGTAGCAGGGGGACGAACGGGTGGGACGGGCGCATGCGCCCGTCCCTACTGGATTTATTAAGCTTAAAATGGTAATCTTAAGTGCGTATTCCGAGATCGTCTAATGGCAGGACGGCGGATTCTGGCTCCGCTAATCTAGGTTCGACCCCTAGTCTCGGAACCAAAAAAGTGGTTGTCTTTATGATGATCGCTTTTTTGGTTATAACTGGTCGAACCTGGGAAGGGGTCGGGAAACAGGAGTTTCCCGCGAGAGGAAAATAACAAAAACCGAGGGTTTTTGTAAGCAAAGACCCGAAGGGTCCCCATAGGGGCGTGTTCGACCCCAAGGCTTAAAACCAAAAAAGAGCTTGTTTTTGGCAGGTTCTTTTTTGTTGTATTAAAATGTATTTCGTCTTATAATTGTAGTGACAATTAAACCAAGTCGTCTAGGAGGGAGAATAGAGAAGCAACTAGGCACAAGAAAAGTCCAGCTCTGGGCTGTTATTTCAGTGCTATTGATAGCAGGATTTTTTGTCGTGGTTTGGAAATATTTCGATGTTGATAATGCTAAAAACACAAGGAACAACTACGATCAAGCATTTCAAGATTTATTCAACAAAAATTACGATGAGGTAATACAAAATTTGACAGATGTCGAGAAGCTTCCAGAATTACAAAAAGAGCAAGCTTACACGGCATTGGGGCAAGCTTACTTTGCAAAAGCCAATTATGATAAGGCATTGGAAAATTATCAAAAAGCAGCAAGTTTGGCTGCAAGCGATAAAAAGAAATCGTATTATAATAATCTTATGGGAAATTGTTTGAGAGAGAACAAAGACAAAGACGGGGCAGTTGCTAAATATAAGCTGTCGGTCCAGCTTGATCCTAAAAATGAATTAGCTTGGGTTAATCTGATCAACTTATATAAGCTAGATGGGGATATCGCAAATGCAAAAAATGCGGTAAAAGATGCCCTTGTTGCCATGCCGGGCAACGAAACGATCAAGGCAATCGAACAAACTCTTTAGCGAGGGGAAATGGGAGATTTTTTAAGAAAATTTAGCGCACTTACCAAGCTCAGGAGACAGAGAAAAGAGCGCAGTTTTGACATGGAAAAGTTGTCTTACGATCAAGCCAGGGAAAAATTCTCCAAAATATTTGAAGGCAAAATAACCGAGATCAAATCAGAAGCAGAAGCTATTCCGCAGAAATATTCGGAGATTAAATCTGATGCTCATGCTAAACATGGAAGAGAGCTTCGACGAATAGAGCGGCAGAAGGCCAGGGAATTAAAAAAACTTTCAAACGAAGAAAGATACGTCAGGTCTCGAATCAAGTACATCGAAGCCGGCGGAACAAAAACGACATTTTCTGTATTCAAGTCTCTTGATTCAAACTTGAAGCACCGGTTTTCTTGGTATGAAAAATGGAGTTTAAATCCGCTTTCTGCCAAGGTAAATTTATCGGCTGCAGGGATTTATATATTTGCCTTTTTGTTTGTAGTTTCCTTTTTTGCCCAGATACCAAAAGTCTCGGATGCAAGCGGGACATATGCTTGGAAATCTACCAAGGTCGCCCAGATAGATGCCAAAAGCAGCCAAGACGTGCCGAACCTTGACAATTCATCGGAACCGCAAAAATCGATCAGTGTAGATAATGTCACGGTAAATTTTTCCGATCAAAATAAAACAGCCTCGACAGAAATTGCGGCGACCATCGGCGGCAACAATGAGACTAATGCGGTGAAATTTACCCTGCTGCAATCAAGCGGAGAAAAAAGTGAGTCAGTTTCTAAAAACAGAAGCATTTGGCAGAAAATTGCTGGTATTTTTCAGGCCGAAGCTGAAGATTCCAACGAAGCTAATCCTGGAACAGGCGAGATAAAAGAAGCTACTGGTATCGAGGTAATATCAAGCGATGAGAAAAATAGCGTCACTTATAAGGTGAACGACAATCTGGATTTGGCGTATGAGGTTACGAAGGATGCTGGATCTGCAAAAATTAAAGAAACAGCAATCATAAAGGATGCAATTGCACTATCGAATGACAAATTATTGTTTGATGTGAATCTTTCTGGGCTCTCTGCGGTAGCACATGATGATGGATCGTATGATCTGGTTTCTGGGGATGGAGAATTAGTGATGCAAATTGCAGCTCCGACAATTTTTGATGCTGAACAAAATAGCGGAATGGTAAATTTGGCGATCGACGAAACTGATGGCTCGGCCACATATTCTATTGATCCGGAATTTGTTAAAACAGCCAAGTATCCACTTTATCTAGATCCGACGGTTACAATTACCACATCCACAACCACAAACCCAAATTCTTATTCCAAGGATCACACCCTGTTTGAGGCGACCAATGGTTCGATGGTAAATATCTATTCCGATGGGTCAAGCCTGTATTATACGATTTCGTCGGATCATGGCAATACTTGGGGGGCTGGTACAAAAATTCTGGATACGGCTACCGCCGATGATACTGGTTTTTCCGGTTGGATGACTGCCGACAATAAGATTCATCTGGTTTACTCAAATAACGGAACGAATTCCTATATTTTTTATCGCGCCCTGACATTTGATACTGGAACCAATGCCATAACTTCGACAGGTACTGAATACACCGTCGAATCTGCCGGTACCAGCCAGGCTTTTCCTTCGGTTACTGTGAGTACTGCCGCCACAATTTATGTTGCTTACAGATACTATGACGGGGCGAATTATACGATTAAAGTAAAACCCTCGACAGCCACGGACGGTTCAACATGGGATACTGCAGCTACAATATCATCTGGAACAAATGCTTCTGCCGCAACATATCCAGAGCTCACACTCTGGGGGGACAATCCAGCAGTGGTCTATAATTTTGCAAACGGAAGCTTCCGCTGGAATTATTATAATGGATCGGCTTGGCAGGCAGCTGGCTGGACGAATGAAAATATCTCAAATGAAGTTGATGCTGATACGGGATTAGAATTTTCCTTAAGCCAGGCAACAAGTGATCACTTTCTACACCTTGCCTGGCGGGGATCAAGTACAAATGGCATCTTGTATCGCAAGCTTGCTAGCGCATCAGATACATCAAAATGGGATTCGGCATCGCAGGCCGTTACATCTTCTCATGATGATCGTTATCCGAATCTGGGTTTGGGTTTGAATGACGCGCTATATCTATACTATAGCGAATACGTTGGAGCCAATTCATACAATGTTAAATATGTAGAAAAAGTTGGAAACACCGCCTTTGGGTCAACTAAGGTTTCTGTCACGACTGACAATGCCAATAATCTGATTCCAAAAGCAGCAATGAAGGGTACAAGCGTCCAAATTGCTGCGTATCCAGCGAGTGCTTATGATTTGAGTTTTAGTGGAAGCAGCCAGTATGTCAATATCGGCTCTGGATATGATAATTTTACATCCGGTCTAACATTTAGCATCTGGGCTTATCCAACAAATACGAACGGCTGGGGTAGATATTTTGATCTTGCCAATGGCTCTGCAAATAATAATATCATGTTCGCGCGTAACGGAACGACTACAAACTTAACTTATGATATTTACAATGGCGCAACAAGTGGAGGAAGTGTTACAGCAAATGGGGTGATCGAGCTAAATAAATGGCAACACTTTGTCGTTACCGAAACTGCGAGCGGAGTCGTAACGATCTACAAAAACGGATCAGTCGTCGGTGGATCTGCGAGTTTTATTCTTCCCAATAATATTACTAGGACATCGAATTATATTGCCAAGAGCAACTGGCCAGATCCTTACTACGCTGGGCAAATTGATGAACCACAGATTTACAATAGAGCACTTACTTCAGATGAGGTTACTGCTCTCTATAACGGCGGGTCAATTTCACAGCTATATTTTTCCTCAGGCTTAGTTGCCGGCTGGCATCTCGAAGAAAACTCTGGAACCTCAATTGCAGATTATTCAGGAAATGGTTATACAGGAGCATTACAGGGTCCACCCACATGGGTGTCTCAGGGTTCCGGTGGCGTCTATACGGTTCCTGCAATTAGTATTTCTTCTTATTCCCCGGTAGTTTTTGTTTCCGGTACCGGCCCATCTTATGATATTAATTATGCTCCAACGGTGAAGGTTTGGAGCGCGGCTGCAGATGGAAACTGGGAAACGGATGCTAATTGGACGCCAAGCGGCGCTCCGGCTGCAGGCGACATAGTATTATTTGACGGGACATCAACCAAGAATTGTACTGTTACGACTTATACCGGTAGTGCTGGAGGGATGGGTATTGCTGACGGCATAGGAAGCGTTTCCTTGAATCCCGGTTATACTGGGACGATTACATTCCAAAAAAAGCCTTCGCAAAATGCTGACCCGTACAAAATTAATATTGCGGGAGATTTTGCCATTAATGCAGGAACCGTACTATCGCAAGGAGATACCTCTGTTGCTCACGGTGGGGTGACTGATGGGCGTGGTAATGAATACGGTTCTTTGAACCTGATTATTGGTTCGTCTGGAACCTTAAGCGCAGACAGTCTCGGGTTTCCAGCGTTCTCAGGGCCTGGGTATGGTGGTACGGGTACTTATGGAGGCCAAGGTTACTATAGTTCAGCAAACACATATGGTGATTTTTCAAATCCAGTAAGTTTGGGAAGTGGGAGTGCTAATGGTATAAGTGGCGGCGTATCTGGAGGCGGAGCAATGCTTATAAGCGTTACAGATACCGCAGACATATCGGGCACAATGTCAGCAAATGGCCAAACTTCAGGCGCTTACGCTGGAGCAGGCGGATCTGGAGGCTCTGTCAACGTGTCTGCCAAGACAATATCAAATAGCAGCGGAGGTGGTGTTATCTCCACAGAAGGTGGAGATGCCACATACACCTCTGCCGGTGGCAGTCCTGGCGGCGGCGGACGAATTAGCCTTCAAGCAACAACAATCAGCTATAACGGAACTCTAACAGCCGCAGGTGGAGTTTGGAACGCCAGCCGTTATGCTTCTGCCGGTACTATATTTAAAAAGGCCGGAGGCCAGAGCTACGGAGATCTTATTATTGACAATGGCACCAATGCTCCAGACTGGCGCATCTTCGGTGCTGCTCATTTAAAGGGCATAAACGATACGGGATCATATCAATTCGACAATCTGATAATCCAAAATTATGGAAAACTCGCTATAGATACCGGTCAAACTTTTGATCTTACAGGCGGCGTAACAGGTGGGGACAAAAATGCCGGTGTTATAAACGCAGGTACAATCACAACTCCTTCGACTTGGACACTGAATTATTTTTTTGCTGACAAAAATGGTACGATTACAAACCTAGCAAACAAAGATATCATTGTCTCCTCAACCGGCCGCCTAACTCATTACGCAAACGCCAATCTTGAAACTTATAAATTAAATTGGCAAATAAATAACTTTACCGTTCAATCAGGCGGGGAAGTAATTACCTCAGGTGTCGGTTATGCGGCTGGACAAGGAACTGGTTATACAAGTGGTGCAGGTTCGAGTTATGGGGGGGATGGATACGCCGCAAGCACCACCAAAGCCTACGGAGATTATTCGAACCCAATCAATCTCGGAAGCGGCGGGTCGTATGCCGGTGGCGGCGGGGCAATTATCTTGAATGTTACAAATACACTAGACATTTCGGGGACAGGTATTATTTTGGCAGATGGCCTGAGTCATGGGTCAATGAATAATAGCGCCGGCTCTGGCGGTTCAGTTAATCTGACCGCATCTTCTATCACCAACTCCGGTGGTGGGGGCTCAATCACAGCTAATGGTGGAAATTGTACTTTTTCCGGCGGCGGTTTCCAGCCGGGCGGCGGCGGCGGACGAATAAAACTCGAGGCGACTACGATTAGCTATAACGGAACAATTACTGCGGTCGGAGGATATAACGGCAACATGTATGCCTCTGGGGGCACAATTTACAAAAAGGCCGGTGGCCAGAGTTACGGTGATCTGATTATCAATAATGGAACAAATACGCCTTTAGTGAGAAACCAGTTAAGTGCCCATCTTAAAACTTCGACCGATAATGGCACTTATCAATTTGATTCGATAACATTTTCCGGTTATGGCAGGTTGGTTGTCGACGCAAACCAAACCCTAAAACTCGACTCTGGCACGATAAGCGGTAACAAAACATCGGGAATTGTAAATGCTGGTACTATTAATGTGCCGGATAGTTGGAGCTTGAACCATTATTATTCTGACAAAGGTGGCACGATTACGAATTCGTCAAGTAAAAGTTTGACAATTACCTCAACAGGCCTTATGACCCACTATCCGAATACGACTGATGAAACATATAAATTGAACTTAAATCTTTCAGGCCTGACCGTCCAATCAACTGGCGAGATCAATGTTGGTGAGATGGGCAATCAAACCGGGTATGGAAGTGGTTATGCAGCTGGAGTCGGTGCATCTCACGGCGGTGTCGGCGGAAGCTCAACTGCAGCTAAAACTTATGGTGATTATACCAATCCGATCAATATTGGAAGCGGTGGTAGCGGTAATGGCGGTGGCGGTAATGGCGGTGGCGCAGCAATTATCAATGTAACCAATTCGCTTGATATTAGCGGAACAATTTCGGCTTCTGGCGGTACATACCCGGGAGCCTGTTATGACTATGGATCAAGCGGTGGAAGTATTAATCTAACGGCCGGACAAATTACGGGCAGCGGCTATCTGTATGCACTTGGCGGAACCGTCAATTTTGGCTGTGCTGCACGTGACGGCGGCGGCGGCGGACGAATTAAAGCAGAAGCGACATCGATAGCGGGGACTTTGCATTATTCCGCGGCAGGCGCGCCAGGGGCTGGCACCCGCGGTGGATCTGCTGGTACGATTTACAAAAAAATAACCGGGGAATCAACCGGCGATCTTATTATCGATAATTCAACTACAAGCGCTACTGCATATACTCCCCTAACGATGCCTGTTTCTCTGAAAGTTTTAACGCTGCAAAGCAATGGCAGGCTTGAGGCAAATCCGAATGCTGACTCGGGCCAAAATGCCTTTTCAATCTCAGGGGATTTGACCATTGCTTCTGGAACTACAATGAGTGTGAAAGGAGATGCTGACGGGACCCCTGCTGCAGGTTCTTGGCCGGCACTAACGGTCGGAGGTAGCGCGAGCATTGCTGGCACGCTGACAGCAACTGGCAATGGTTTCATTCACGATACCGGTCCCGAAAGTGGTAAAGGGTTAGTTGCTGGTGGAAATGGTTCCGGTGGCGGTTATGGCGGCGCGGGGGGAAATTCGGCCGGCGGCGCCGTTGGGGGCCAAACTTACGGAGATCAGAGGAACAACAATTATCTTGGCTCCGGCGGTGGAAATACGAATGGCGGATCCGGCGGCGGAATGGTCAAGCTTTCTGTGGCTGGTAACTTGGCGCTTTCGACGACAGGTATTATTTCTTCGGATGGCAATGCTGGTGGCGCAAATGGCGGTGGTGGTTCCGGCGGATCAGTCCAGATTGTTACCGGCGGTACTTTGTCCGGATCCGGAAGTGCTAAGATCACCACAAATGGGGGAGCTGGCGGTAGTGCTGGTGGCGGCGGTGGCGGCGGACGCGTTACCATTTATACGGCAAGTGATTCCTATACAGGTGCGCTGACGGCAAATGGAGGCACCAAGGGCACAGGAGCCCAGGATGGTTCTGCTGGTACCATACTGAATCAACATTCACCGACGGCACCAACAATTACTTCGCCAACCGATGCGGCAACCGGTCAAGTGCAAAGGATAGCTTTTCACTTTAATTCGACAGATATCGATACTGACTGGATTCAATACAAATTACAATTAGCTACAGATTCCGGTATTACGCAAAACGTCTCAACTTTCGACGAAACGGTTTCACAATCTCCGTCTGATGGCGGCCGATCTGCAGCTTTTTCAAATCAGAATATGACAACCGGAAAGGCGGCTGGGACCGATGGCTATGAATCGGGACGCGATGCAATTTTGACGCTAACTTCGGATTTAACTCAAGGTGCGACTTACTATTATCGCGTGTATGCCTATGACCCGGAGGGTGTTGATTCGTTTGATGGTACGCAGCACTGGTCTATCGCTTCGAGCGTACAATCATTCACGGTTGCGGCTATCGACCGCATCGCTTTTTCAACTGCACAGCAGGAAATCGTGGTGACTTTCTGTTCGGCAGAGATGACGATAAACTTGAGAAATTCAGCGAATACCAACATGAATTTGACTGCTGATGACGGCTCAAAGACAATTCATTTGGCATCAACCTCATCAGGTGGAAAATTTTATTCCGACGGCAATTGCCAATCGGAGCTTTCCGGCGCAAATGTCACAATTGCCCCGGGAAATTCAGCCTCAACCTTCTATTACAAAGACACGGTTCCGTCCGCGGTAGGAGGATATTGGAATATCACTGCGGCCGAGTCTCCATCAGCCGGCTGGACGGATGGATCGCAAAATATTCGGATCAAAGCAGGTGATTTTGGTTCTTTCGAGATTACTGGCGCACCAGCCACCATTGTTGCTGGCCAAGCCTTCTCGTCACCGGCAAACGATATTACCGTGACGGTGAAAGATGTATTTGGCAATGTAAAGAACGACTGGATCGGGGAAATTTGGTTCTATTCTTCCGATTCCCAGGCAACCTTTCCTTACAATGATTCGAGCAAATATACTTTCACATCGGGAGAGGGATTAGATAACGGCACCCACACCTTCGCGGGGACAGGATTTACTTACAAAACGAAGGGCAACCAATCTCTTGTAGTTCACAACTCGGAAGGCAGCGAACATGATGCCGTGACAAATGTGGCAGTCACGCCGGCTGCAACGGATCATTTTGGCCTTGCCAGTTATCCGAAGACCACGCAAGGATATTTTGCCATGGCCTCATTTGCCTGGAATACGCCGGGTTACTCGAATGCTCCGTATACGCCAGCAGTGACTGTTTATGACCAATTCAACAACGTCAAAGACAATTTCACCGGCAGTGTCTGGTTTGAATTATACAAATCGTCCGACACACCGGGAAATCCAGGTGACTCAACTGCCAGCTATTCTTTTGACAATGATTATACCAATCCTTATACCTTTACTTCCGGCACAGGGAATGACAACGGCGCGCACGCATTTGCCGGTAGTGGGTTTATAGTGAATTCTGCCGGATCAGATTTGCGATTCAGGGTTAAAACCACAGACAATGGCAATAAATACTCTGATTTCACAATTTCGGTAAAACCGCAGGCGATCGATCACTTTGGCATCACCGCCTCCCCGACGCTTTCCAGAGGTGGCACAGACTGGGAGAAAGCAGTGGACTCGACCTTTACTGAAGATGTGACGGTCACTGCTTATGATGCGTTTGGCAATGTAAAAACCGATTATGGATATGATGAAAATACCAAGGCGGGAATGATTTATTTTTATTCATCCGACACATATGCAGTGTTGCCATATTACAAAACCGTTTCAACCGATTCCACGCATTGTTACAATTTTCCGGCCGATAATACCGGTACTTACACATTTACCCCAGAGAATACGCCGACAAATTACTTCATGTTTCGTACTGGAGGATACCAAACAATTTCAGCATCAGAATGTATCGATCCAACCTCCGATTATGCAACCAATGTGAATACCAATCGTTATGATCCAAGGCTTGAGGGGACAAACCCATTAAAACTTGCTGCTTCGATTGGTTCTCTTCCTGCCGCGAATGCTACGCCTAACAAAGTATTTGTGTCACAGCATGTGCCAGGGTCAAATCATACAGCAACAGCCCACACAAATGATGCCAACGATCTTATTTCGGCAGCACCTGGCCACCAACAGGCAACTATCTCCTGGTACAATCCATTCGACGTGCCGTCTGATTCCAATGTTCATCCTCAGGTTTATGTTTATCGTTGTACTCTTACCGATTGTAATGATCCGGAAAATTTCCAAAAAATTATAACCAATCCTTCCGAAGTTGCCGCAACTCCATCGACTTGGGGTTCATATACCGATACCGGCCTTACAAACGGCCAGGATTACTATTATCGCCTAAGCTATGCCTACGAAAAACAAGATAGCACCTACCTCGAGAGTGGATTTTCTAATATTGTTACCGTTCAGCCGGCGGATATCGCGCCGAGAAATATTACAGCAGAACAGCTGGATGTAAGCGACCCGACCAATCCTGGAAAAATTAAAATCAATTATGATTTAAGGTGGGCTTCGACCATTTCGATTGCATATTTCGATCCTGACTTAAATTCGTGGCACAACGCATCATCTTCGGCGCAGTCTGGCGATGTCGGGGCGGGGATAACCGGGGATGAGAATCTGATCAGCCATATTGCCTATCTGGATCCGAACGTCGATTTTGATGGCAAATATCTCGAAGATTCATTTAAGATCAGGGTCAAAGCGCAGGTTAACGGGAATAACGCTTATTCTGATTCAGCGACGATGGATTTGGATTCAAAGAATCCGGTCTCGACTTTGGTAGTCGACGCAACGGCGGGGAGTACTGCCAATTTGGCTATTACCGGCACAGACGATACGGGACCGCTCAAAATGATGGTTTCGACGCATGCGGATTACAATGGGGCAAGCTGGGAATCGTTTGCAACTTCAAAATCTAATCTGGATATCACAGGTGCCACTAATGTGTATCTTAAAGTCCGCGACAACTTCAACAACATTACCGAAGTTATCACCCCATTAACCTCTGCGCCAACCAATATTCAAATCAAGGATGCGTCCGATATTACATCGGGTGATTATCGCTTGGCGATTATTTGGCATTCGGTTCCCGGCGCTGCCCATTACAATATTCTACGCACGACCGACGGCTCAACATATAACAAGATTTCTGAAGCAACTGAAAACGGATATCTGAATATGAACTTAAGCCAGGGAACGACTTATGGGTATAAGGTTACAGCTCAGGATTCTTCCGGCAATATTTCCTTGCCGGCCGGGCCGGTTTCATCCGAGCCTGGAAGTGCGCCGGATGTGACATCGCCGCCACAAGTAGAAATTTTCGGCTGGAAGCAGGATGTTGGAGTTCGCGTAAGAGTCACCTGGCATACCGATCAAAGCTCTGATTCATTTGTAGCGTATTCAACCGATCCATTGTCTTCCGGCACAGCTTTAACCACCACCAATGGCACAACCGATTCAGTAAAAGTTGTCGGTTCTCCTGATCTTAAAACAGATCATGAGATAATGCTCTACAACCTCAATCCTTCAACAAAATATTACTTCAAGGTGCTTTCCAAAAACCAAATTCAGATTACGGGAGCATCGGATGTCTACGATTTCACAACTCCAGAGCGCATTCTTCTCACAATTTCAGGCCTTAAGATATTGGATATTACAAATACCCAAGCCTTGGTATCCTGGACAACCTCCAAGCTGTCCACGACAAAATTGGAGTATGGAAAGAGCGTAAACTATGAAAGTAATATTCTCGATGAGACAATGAACACAGATCACAAGTTCCAGCTGACCAATTTAACTGCCGGTGAGTATCATTTACGTGTAAATGCGACTGATTCGGATGGGAATGTAACAATTTCTGATGATTACACCTTCACAATTCCGGAAACCCCGGTAATTTCGGGTCTTTCAATTTCAGAGGTTGGCGACAACGGCGCTACAATATCTTGGACTACCAATGTCCCCTGCGATTCGAACGTTGATTTTGTTGCCAGCGATAAGGTGGGAGGATCGCAAGGCGATGGCACCAGGCTAACCACACACAAGGTAAAATTGATCGGGTTGGATTCAAAGACAACTTATTCAATCAAAGCAAGATCGACCGACCAATATGGTAATGTGGCACTATCCGGCGAACAATCATTCACGACAACTGCAGACACACAAGCACCACAAATTTTGAACCAAAAATCGGAAGTTTCTTCGACTGGGGCAGGAGATTCTATTAAATATCAATTGATAGTCTCCTGGGAAACCGATGAACCCGCTACTTCCAAGATAGAGTATGCCGCAGGTATGGGTGAAAATTATGATTCTGCCTCGCGCGAGGATCTATCACTTAATATGACGCACGTAGTCATAATCTCTGATCTTAAGCCAAATTCGCTGTATCATTTCCGTATCAAGAGCATGGATAAAGCCGGAAATACTGCATATTCCGATGACTACACCATTACTACGCCACCAAAAGAAAAAAATATCCTGACAATTATTATCAATGCCGTAATTGGGCCGATTAATGATATTTATTCAGGGCTGATGCAAAAATTTAGATTGAGGTAAAAATGTCGAAAACAAAGGTAATTGAAGTGGAAAATATCACGAAATCATATGGTGTTGCTGATAATGTTTTTTCTGTTTTAAACGGGATTAGCTGTAGCATAGACTCGGGCGAATTCGTGATATTTTTTGGTCCCTCTGGTTGTGGCAAATCGACGCTTCTCAACGTGATTTGCGGGCTTGAGACGGTTGACTCGGGAAAAGTTAGTATTCGCGGAGAAGATATTTCAAAATTTTCGCAAAAGGAAATCGCTTTTTACCGACGAACAAAGATTGGAATTATTTTCCAGCAGTTCAACCTTTTAAAAAATCTTTCAAACAAAGGTAATGTGGCGCTTCCGCTGGTGGCGAACGGAGAACCCCTAAAGCGCGCAGAACATCGTGCCGAGCAACTTCTTACAATGTTCGGGCTACAGAAACACATAAACAAACAACCAACAGAGCTTTCTGGCGGACAGCAACAGAGAGTGGCGATGGCGAGGGCACTTGCACCGAATCCCTGGATATTGGTTGCTGATGAGCCGACAGGAAATCTGGATTCAAAATCGGCCGATGAGGTCATCGAAATTTTTAATATACTAAACCGGAAGTCAAAGAGAACGGTAATTATGGTTACGCACAATCCGGATTATCTAAAATATGCTGATCGTGTCCTTCATCTTAAAGATGGTAAAATTGTTAAAGAAGAAAAAAATAAAAATACAGCAGCGGTTAAAAATATTGAAGGGTTTGATCTTAAAGAGCATGCGTTTTCCAACTAAGGGTTTGATATGAAATTTTTTCAAATTATCAGAACAACTTGGCTAAATATTCTGGGGAAAAGAATGAGGTCTTTGCTTACTGTTATCGGCATCGCCGTTGGTATCGGGACAATTGTTTTCTTGGTTTCTTTGGGATATGGCCTTCAAGAATTTTCGGTGAAAAGAATCAGCTCGATTCAATCGCTTACTACCCTTGATGTGACACAGGGGAAAACGGCTAATTTTAAGCTTGACGAACCGACAATTGATAAGATATCAAAACTAAGCAATGTATCAGAAATTAGCCCGATTATCTCATTGGGCAGCAAGGTTGCGCTTGCTGACAAAAAAACCGATGCGGTAGCTACGGCTGTGCAAGGTGACTATTTTGTGTATGAAGACCTTAAGCTCACAAAAGGCTCTACTTTCATGGATGATGATAAAAAAGCAGTGTTGTCAACGGCCCTTTTGCAGGCGCTTGGTACGGACGAAAATTCAATAATCGGCAAAACAATCGCGTTTAATATTTCCTATAAACAAAAAGAGCAGTCTCAAAGCAAAGATTTAAGCCTTATTGTGTCTGGCGTTGTCTCCGATAACACTTCTCCCTTTGCCTACATCCCATTGTCTCAAGTTCAGGATCTGCTGGGAGAGCGCGCCATCTACTCGTCCTTAAAGGTAAAAACCGCTTCTGAAGATACTATGGGCGGCGTTCGCAAGGAAATCGAAGACATGGGGCTTTCTGTTACTTCGGTTGCTGACACAATTGCCCAAGTAAACAGCGTTTTTGGCGGGATTAGGATCGCCCTTGGCTTATTGGGTGGGATTGCCCTGGTCGTTGCGGCAATCGGAATGTTCAATACAATGACGATCGCCCTTTTGGAGAGAACTCGTGACATTGGGATAATGAAATCGGTCGGCGTTGATAACCGCGATATTTACTGGATGTTTTTGGCTGAAGCAATTATCATCTCTGGTGCAGGAGGAATTGCCGGCGCAGCATTTGGGCAGCTTCTGGCTGTGCTGATCAATGTTCTTGTTGGTAGCTTGGCTAGGATGGTTGGTGCGGAGCCAATCGTGTTGTTTTCAACCCCGTTTACATTTGTTGCCATCATTGTCGGTTTTTCGCTGGTAGTTGGGATCTCGACCGGATTTTATCCTTCAAGAAGGGCAGCTAAAATCAATCCATTGGATGCGCTGCGTTATGAATAGCGTAGCTAGTCGAAAGTCCACAAAGTTTTAAAGAGTTGATTCAGTAGTTGATACAATAGTTTATTCGGTAGTTAAAACAATTGTATTAACAATTGAATTAACGAAAAGCAGAGGAGTTATGGATCATCACCATCTAATGTATGACGAGATTTATGAAGAGCCGGAACTCATCCGCCGTCTTGTTCTTGATAGGCACAATGAAAAACTCAGAAAAGCAGCGCTATTAATAAGACAGGCAGTCTCAGAAGGCGGAGATATCTTTTTGGTGGGATCTGGCAGTTCATATCATTCGTGCATTTTTGCCAAAAATTTGTTTTCGCTTAAAAATCATATATTAGTACAAGCAATGCCGGGCAGTGAATTTTTAAATTACATTTCCTCTGTAGATAATAAATCGCTAGTTATTTTTATCTCGCAAAGTGGAGAGTCTGCTGATGAAATTGATGCCTTTTCCCATATTAAACAGCATGATCCTCAAACTATTGCGATTACAAATGACCCAGATTCAACTCTTGCTCATCTTTGCAAGGATGTTTTGCTGCTTTTCGCCGGACCAGAAAGGGCAATTCCGGCCACAAAAACATATACGGCAGAAATGTTGCAGTTTTTCCTTTTGTCCGAAGAGCTTTCCGGAGATTATTTATTTGAGATGAAAAAAGAAGAAGTACTTGCCGAAATGAACAAAATATTATCAGATGGATACCAAAGCAATATTCGTTCTGTGGCGAAGAAAATTGCAAAAGCAAAAAATATTTTTTGCCTAGGATTTGGCATTGATCTTGCCAGTGCGGCTGAAACCGCACTTAAAATTAAAGAGTGCGCAAATATCGAAACAGAGGCATTCCCGTTGCATGAGTTTATGCACGGGCCGATCGGAATGGTTTCTTCCGATTCGGCGGTCATCATCTTTGAACCAGAATCGGATGGCAATCGGGAAATCCTCGCGAAAATAATCAAGATTTCAAAGGATGCCGGAGCATCTAGTATTCTTATCGGTGGAGCTGAAAATCACGGCGCGGAAATACATCTGCCAGTAGCAGAATTTCAAACACTCTCAGTTTTCCCAGAAATCATTCCTGTACAGCTAATTGCGTACTATTTAGCAATCTTTCAATCATTGAATCCGGATAGCCCAAAGGGGCTTGCAAAAATTGTGGAATAAATCACAAAGAAATTTTGGATATTTTGGACTAAAATAACGGCGGAAGGCTGGGTGTGGTGGCGAGCTAGCGGGGCAAGCTAATGGTGCCCTGGATACCCAGCCTTCCGTGCCGTTGCGCGACTTTGTGTGTGAGCCGCGCGTTTTTGTTTACAAACGCCTCATCGGGTATTATAAACATGCATAATAATTTTCATGCTTTTTCAAATTTGTAATTTGTGGATTTGGAGCTTAGCAATCGATGTGCCTTACGATCCCGGGAAAAATTATAGATATAAAAAATGGCATGGCCTCAATTGCCGAAAACCAAAATCAAATCAAAATTGATCTCGGTTTTGTTTCTGGCGCGAAAGTAGGTGATTGGATTCTCTATGCTACTGAGCGTGCGGTAAAAATTATTGATGAAAACGAGGCAAGAGAAATTATCAATTTGCTGGAAACAAAATATAAACCGGTTGATAATCAAAAGTTGCCGGATAGGTTGAAGGAAATGATTGTTGATTTGAGGGCAAATCAACAAGGGCAAAGGGGAAAGAGAAAAGTGAAAAGGATTACAAAGCCTGATATAGAATATCTCTTGTCACTTGAAAATCCGGAGGAGCTGACGACGCTATATTCGGAAGCTAATACTTTGCGCAAATCGGAGCTCAAGGATTTCGTCTGCATTCATGGTATTATCGAATTTTCAAATTACTGCAAAAATAATTGTATGTATTGTGGAATTCAAAAAGATAACGAGAGTATTAAACGTTATCGAATGAGTGCTGATGAAATTATTGAAGCGGCCGGAGATGCGATAGAGAATGAGGGATATAAACTGGTCGTCCTGCAAAGCGGAGAGGATCTCTCGTATTCGGATGATGATATAATCGGAATTATTAGCGCGCTAAAAAATAATCATAAGGTGTTTATCTTTTTATCGGTAGGCGAGAGAAGCGAAAATTTTTACAGGAAGGCTTTTGCGGCAGGGGCGCATGGTTCACTCTTTCGATTTGAGACAAGCAATCCAAAACTTTATGCGAAATTACACCCAGGACACTCCCTGGAACAACGTTTGTCTTCTTTGCGGACGCAACAGAAGATCGGATATTACGTTGCTTCTGGCAGCCTTGTGGGGCTTCCAGGACAGACAATATCCGATATTGCGAGCGATATTTTGATGGTGAAGAAACTGGGAGTGCCGATGATCTCATCAGGGCCATTCATTCCAACAGGAGGGACGCCGCTTTACAAAATCAAAAGTCAATCCGCCAACCGGCGGACAAAAGTCAAAACTGTGGAATTATTTCTAAAATACATCGCTGTGTCGCGGCTTCTCATGCCCGAGATTAAGATTCCGGTCACCACTGCACTCGAAACTTTGGATCCGGAAAATGGGCGCCACAGGGGACTCTTGGCTGGTGCAAATGCTTTGATGTTCAATTTAACGCCCAAAAAGTATTGCAAAAATTACAAGATATACGACAATAAGTATGTCGAGAGAGAAAAGGTCTGGCAAAAATATGGCCTTTTCAAAGGAGAAGAGTCTTATGAAATGCTCGAAAAAAGATTACGTTTTTAGTCGAAAGTCCATAAAGTCTGTAAAGTCCATAAAGCGGGAGAAAATGAAAATCAATAAATTTGAAGATATATTGGCTTGGCAGAAGGCGAAAGAGCTGACTCTCTTGGTCTATACGATATTCAAGGCAAACAAGGATTTTGGTTTTCGCGATCAAATTCAAAGGGCGGTGATATCGATTATGAACAATATTGCTGAGGGTTTTGAACGTCGCGGAGATAAAGAATTTAAACATTTTTTGTATATTGCCAAAGGGTCCTGCGCTGAGGTTCGTTCAATGCTTTATATTGCTAAAGAACAAGGTTATGTCAGAAGCACAGATTTTGATAGAATCTACTTATTAACTGTCGAAATTTCAAAAATGTTATCAGGATTCATAAAGACTTTATAGACTTTTGACTTTAAGGACTTTATGGACTAATTAGCCGGAGGCGAAAATGGGTAATGAAAATGATGTGGTCGTGGTGTTGCCGAATAAAGACTTTCGAGATCAGGAATATGCCGAAACAACACGGCTTTTGCATGAATACAGCATTGGTTACAAGGTTGTGGCAATTATGCCGGGAGAATGTTTTGGCGTCGGCGGCACAGAAGTTGCTACCGATATCGAAGTTGATGAAATCGATCCGAATTCTTTCGCCGGGGTAATTTTTATCGGCGGGCCGGGAGTAGAGTCATCACTTCGAGATGAAAAGTTGATGAATCTGGCCAAAGCCTTCAATTCTGCAGGAAAGATTGTTGCTGGAATTTGCTGGGCAGTTTCAATCTTGGCAAACGCGGGAGTCCTGAATGGGAAAAAAGTTACTGCCTGGTCTGGCTGCCAATCAGATCTGGAAAAAGGCGGAGCGCTCTATACAGGAGAGCCGATAACCGTTCACCAAAATATAATTACCGCCAATGGTCCCGACAGCGCCGATGCCTTCGGTGAAAAAATTGCCCAGACAATTGCGGGATAGAAGTAACTTTAGGATTGATTTTTTAGCCAAATCGTGATATAATTTTTTCGTTTTGGCGCCATCGTATAGCGGTTAGTACGCCGCCCTCTCACGGCGGTAACAGGGGTTCGATTCCCCTTGGCGCTACCAAAAAATGAGCAACCACTGGGTTGGTCATTTTTTGTAAGGTAAAACCGAGCAATGAGGACTCGGGTCTAAATATCGGATCCGACATCATTCATACACGCTTAGTTTAGCTAGAGTGTCGTAATGGGACGAGACTGCAAAATGTAGATTTTTCCCTTTTCAAGAGCCCATTCAATATCACAAGGAAATTTATAATGATCCTCAATATCTTTAGTCATCTTTGCAAGCTCAATTATTTTTTTGCCTTCAATTTTTTGAGTCTTTTTTTGTGCACGGGGGACATCTTTACTTGATACGATGGCGCCATCAAAAATAAGCATCTTTTCTTGTTGGTTAATTTCAGCACTTAAAAAGGCGAAGTCATTTTTGTCAATCACATATTTGTCTGGGGTAATGTCTCCACCGACAACATATTCGCCAAGTCCAAAACCCGCTTCAATGAAAATTTCGTTTTTGTTTTTAGTAACAGGGTGGACCGTAAAGGCAATTCCAGCAATTTCACTGGGGACCATCTTTTGAATCACCACGGCAACCTTGATATCTCCTTCAACCATTTTTTCGAGCCTGTACGTTAACGCTCGTGGCGAATAAAGAGAAGACCAACAATCCTTGATCCTTTGTAAAAGGTCGTTTTTGTTAACATAAAGAAAGGTTTCCAGTTCACCTGCCCAAGACATTTTTGGATTGTCTTCAGCAGTGGCAGAGCTTCTAACGGCAACGTATAGCAATTTTTCCTCATCAAACAATCGGTAAATTGCTTCTTCTGTTTCCATATTTATTTCACAATTTGCAATTAACTGCTGAATTTCCTTTGCAGAATTGGCGATGTTTCCTTCTTCTAGTTTATTCAATATCTCGTTGATTTTACCTGAGATATTGTTATCATTGAGAAATTTCTCAAAGGTCTCAGAGCAAATGACAAACCCTTCAGGAACAGGAAAGCCAGCATTAGCTAGTTCTCCCAAAGCCAAACCTTTTCCACCGACAAGTAATATATCATTTGGCTTAATTTCTTCAAATTTTATTACGAGATTACTCATTTTTGCCTTCGACTAGTTGGTGTAAAACATCGTTATCGACAGAATACCTTTTATTCCTTAAAATGACTGAGATTGTTGCATTGCCATCTGAATCTGTGTCAACTTCGCTTTCCCAGCCCTCGAGTATCGCTAGAGAGCCGCCTAGTTGGTCAATATTATTAACTCTTTGCCCTTCTTCATCAATTAGGATACCAGACGTTAGAAATGGCTCCATTATGCCTCTATGCGATATATGGAATAAATCTATTTCCGAACCAGAATATAATTTTGAAGCCATTCGATTATGCCTTCGGTTAAAAAGTTGTGCAAAATTATATGCTGCCATTTCAGGAGACTGAAGTTGTGATAAATCCGTTTGACCCGATAGCCATTCTGCCAAAATAGGTTCCTCTGCTTTCTCTGCTATTTTTTCTTGCTCATCAGGAGGTAAACTCTTAAAATTGTCTGGGTCTAGGCCCATTTCTTGCATCAGTTTGGCTCGACTTTCGGTAAACTTTTTATCATATAATTCAAGAAATTCTTTCGGAAAATTAAGGGTTAGTTGTTCCCTTATGGCTATATTTCTTATTGGAACATCTGGGTTTGATTCCTGGTAACCATTAAGAATGCTTTCTGCTGTCTCTCGTGTTCTTGGTGATTCACTGACGTAAGCTTTTGCACCGTGTTGGGAAGCTTCAATTCCTCCGCCAAGCTCTTTTGCTTTGGAGGCTCCTTGTTCTGAGATGCTACTTTTACTTAATGCTCCAGCAACAATAACTTCACCGCTCTGTTTTTGAGCGTGTCTATTCCAATAATTTCTTATTTTAACATCTGAACCGTATTTGCGTAGAGTCTCATTTTCTGCATTAAAGTTTGGTATTTCACTCATAACTTTCCTTTTTGAATTATTCTTACCTCACCTTTATCAGCATCAACTTCAATAATATCGCCATCTTTAATTACTTCGGTGGCAATCTTGGTTCCGATAATACAAGGAATATTTAATTCTCTTGAAACGATTGCAGCGTGCGAGTTTATTCCACCTTCGTTGGTCACTATGGCACTAGCTTTTTTAACTGCGAGGATTAACTCTGGGCCAGTGGTTTCAGTAACAAGAATTTGTCCGTTTTCCATATTGGCGATTTCTTCCTGTATTACCTGAACTTTAGTCGTTAATCTGATAAGTTTTGCCTTACCTTTTGCAAAACCAAAATTGGCCGTATTGCCTCTGAAAGCATGCAAATCACTCTCAATAACTGGTTTGACTAACCTGATTATTCCTTTTGCTTTTTCACCAGTAGCTAATTGATATGTACCACCCTCAGGAATATAAGCAAAGCTCTCTTGTCTATCTATGATTTCTTTCAGGGGAAAATTTCCTGTTTGAAAAAGTTCCTCAATTTCTTCCACAGCCATAAATTCTAACTGGTTCATTGCAATATAAAAGCGTTTGCTGATTTCTCTGAAAAGAAGAGAGATAATGCTTTCATCGCCAAAAAATGATTTATTTAAAAGTATTCGGAGCTCAAATTTCTTCTCTTGCATCTGCCTTACCACGTTCCCAAGCCAAACTATTTCAGGGGGCAGTTCCTTTTCCAGCTTCTTTTGTTCTTCTGTTAATTTAGCAGATTGGTTCACAATATCTTTAATGAAAGATTCTGATTTATCTGTATTCTGCAAATCTTCGGAGAAAAGCTCGAGCACTTCTTCAACCGTCTGGTATTTTTTGCCATCCTTGTAATTCAGAAAGCCCCACTTTTCAGCATGCGCTTTTACGAGAGAAAAACTCTTACTTTTTCTTAGTTCATCGCAGTTTTTATTAAGTATAAGCTGTTTGGTAAACCTATCATCGTTAAGTTTTAATGCGATTTTTGACCTATCGATTTTTTCTTCAGTTAACAGATTATTTTCAGGCGGAGATGATAATAAAGCAGTCAATATGTTTGGCAAGTCTTTAGTATCAAATTTCTTTTCCAAAGCTTCGTTAATTTTTTCTTCGATTGAATCGAAAAAGAAATACTCGGTTAAGTAATAGTAATCAAGATATTCAACAATAAGAGAAATTTGCTGAGAGAAAACCTTTAAGAATTCACCCTCAGATAAAGAGCCCAAATCTAAGTTGTCAAAATCTCGAGTTAATGAAATTATCCTTTTGGTCAAGCCATCAATCTTTGCAAAAAGTTCATCTGTTTTTTCTTTGTCTGAATAGAGCTCTAGCCCTTTTTGATTTAGCTTATGTTCGTCTTCTGGTTTAGCATAATTTTCCCATACGCCATCTTGATAAATGAAGACAAAGTTGGCTTTGCCATAATCACTTTTTGCAACAAGGTCAGTGAAAGTAATGCCTGGACCAGGTGCAAATTTAAAAATAGAATTGTATTTGTTCATGATTGATCGTTTGTTCTTGCTCAAATTTTCTTTTGTGAAATTAATATCAGTTCTCAAGCACTTCGCTAACCTTAGAGGCGAGTTTTTCCGGTTCGAATTGGGCTTTGACAAAATACTCTTTAGCGCCGAGAGATCGGGCTTTGTCGGCTGAAGCCTCCTCTGGAAGATTTGTGAGCATCATTACCGGAATTGAAGATGTTTCTTTGTTGTCTTTCAGTTTTTCTAGCACGTCGAGACCGTTTTCTTGGGGCATAATTATATCAAGAAGAATTAAATCCGGCATTTCTTTCTCCGCCGCCTCTAGTGCTTCGATGCCATTTCCCGCGGTTATTACTTCGTGTCCAGTCAGCGCTTCCCCATACATTCGAAGGATTGGTTCTTCGTCATCAACTATTAAGATCTTTGCCATTAGTCTCCTTTGTCCTTTTAGGAATATTGATTAAAATTTTGGTGCCTTTTTTGGGCTTACTTTCGATATTTAATGTGCCGCCGTGTTTTTCAATGATGGTCTTGGCAATATAAACGCCAAGGCCCGTACCTTTGTTATCGATATTTATTGCTTCTTGTGTCCGGTAAAATTTTTCCCCGATTTTAAGAAGCGCATCTTGCGGAATGCCAATTCCATTATCAGAAACGATTATATCAACTGAAATTTTCTTGTCGATAACTTCGACTGAAACTTTGCCACCCGGGGCGTATTTGATCGCATTATCCATGAAGTTAATAATTGCCTGGCCCAATTTTTCGCCATCAGCAAAAATAATTAAATTTTTATCAATTTCAGAAAGGGTAAGGGTAACTTTCGATTCTTCCGCCTTAGATTCTAAATCTTTGATGATTTTATGCATCAAGTCTGACATATTAACATCTTCAAGGTTTAATTTGATCTTCTCTTGCTCGATTCTTGAAATGGACAAAAGGTTATTGGTCAGTAAAACCATTTTTTCGGTCGAACTATGAATTTCTTTTATAAATTCCGCTTGTTTTGTGCTGAGTTTCCCTTCTTTGCCAGAAATTAATAGAGAGGAGTAACCGCGGATTATTGAAAGAGGAGTATTTAGCTGGTGAGAAGTTACAGCAATAAATTCTTTATCTCTTTCAGTGAGCGCTTTTTCATATGAAACATCACGGATAACGGCAAGCGATTTTACTTTTCCGTCATTTTCGCGAATCAACGCGAAGCTTGCCTCAATGTCCGCATTTTCGCCATCTTTTGTCACGATTCTATTTTTCACGTAAGGATCGGTTCTTTTAACTTGTGGGCTTGTGAACATCAAATCTGGCAAAAGTGAGCTATTTTTTTCAGCATGAAATTTCAGAAGATTTTGGGCGAGATGCCCAAGCGCTTCTTCTTTTTTGTAGCCGGTGATTTTCTCCATGCCCGGAGAAAAATCCTCTATTCGTTGTTCATCGTCAAGCACCAATATTCCATCAGCAGAATTGTTAAATACGAGGTCGAGTGTTTTTTGGCGATTATTAATTTCTCGTTGTTTTTCGATAAGTTCCTCAGTTTTTCTCTGAGATTCTTCATAAAGAGAACGATTGTTGAGGTAGAAGAACACGGCAGCAAGTGTACCACCGATCAAAACGTATTGAAGCAAAGAAGATGCCCTGAATGCATCAAAGCGCATAAGTATATAAATCGTCGACAGAATAAATAAAACCCAAAAAATGGCTTCTATCGAACGTAAGAAATTATGCTTTCGTTTTTTTGGCATTTCCCTCCATAAGTATTATAATAAAATTAGTCCATAAAGTCGAAAGTCTATAAAGTTTGTAAAGTCAAACCGGAGAACAAATGGCTGATGAAGAGGGTTAAGCAAGGAGCCAACGTGAAGTTGAGTGGTTTACTTCGAGTAAAATCGAGAGGATCTGCAATTATCATTGCGTTCTTTCTGATGGCGGCGATAGGCGGTATTGCTTTTGCTATAGGCAGGATTTTTATTCTTGATACTTCTATTTCATCTTTGTATGAAAATGGAACAGTTGCTTACTATGCTGCTGAATCTGGAATTGAGGAAGGTATGTTGCGTTACCGTTACAACATGAACTATCAAGTGCCTGATGGGACGTCGAATGTTCGAAGATACAATCTAAGCAATGCAAGATTGAATAAATTAAGTACCGATCCTGTAGCGACATTAATCCCAAACAGCGAAAAGAAATTTTATGATTTGAATGCGATTTACAAGGCAAAATTCTATGGTGATACTGACAGAGAGGACGGTTCTTTTAATCTGCAGTTTTTCGAAAGTGACCAGTATGGTAAAAATGGCGATGCAAAGGTTTTCCGAATCCCACGCGATGAAAGCATAAAAATTGATATCAGTAATTTTGTCGGTTCCGGAAGCAATGATATGGACATGTATCTAAAAATGGATAATTTTGACGGACAGGATAATGGAAATTCTGATCCAGCGGACAAAACGCTGATAGAAGTGAAGGTGACCGGCACTTTTGGATCTGAACAAACAAAAACTTTTCTTGAGCGTAAAAAAGCGCTTGTTACTCCGACTACTGCTATTCCGATAGCGGATACCACCTCGAGGGTTATGCTTGCGCCAATGTTGTCACCAGTATGTAGGTATTGCTACTCTAAGGCTAACATTATTTCATCGGTAGCAGAATCTTCACTTGCAGTTAGTAACAAGGCAGAATTATCAATCAAGCCGGTTGGCTCCGACATTTATATCGCGCTAATACCAAGAAATAGTAGAAAAATGGCTTCACCCTGGACGACTGTAAAATCAACCGGATATTTTGGTAACGCGGCCAGAACTCTCACGGCAAATATTGACCGCCAAAGTGGTACCGTTTATGATTTATTTGACTTCGTGGTCTACAAACACAATTAGTGTATAATATTAACCAATAACTAATAACTTAAATTTGTTTGTGGAGGAGATATGCCGGAGAGTAAAACAATAATGGTGGTTGATGATGATTTAACTCTTCGTGAAATGTACGAAGAGAGATTAAAGGCAGAAGGATTTGTCGTTACTGGCGCTGCCGATGGCGAGGAGGCTTACAAAAAAGCGCAAGAGGAACATCCAAGCTTAATTATTCTTGACATTATGATGCCAAAATTAAATGGCATAGATACTTTGAAAAAGCTTCGAGCAGACGACAAAACTCAAGATATTCCTGTAATTATTTTAACTGCGCTGGTACAAGAGATAGACAAAATCAAGGAAATGATGCGCCCAAATGATTCATACCTTGTAAAATCCGAAGAAATGCCAAAAGATGTCGTCTCTAAAGTCTATATGGCTTTAAATGAAGGCGAAGCAAAAAAAGAAGAGGAAAAAGAATAGCACTACCACGATTTAGTCCACAGATTAACACAGATAATTCATATGAAAAATCAGCCCTCGAGGGCTGATTTTTCTTTCTACAGACTAAGGACTACCAAATACGAACTAATCACTAATCACTGAACAGGGACAAATGGATTATCGCGCCCATATCCGGCTTCGGTTGCGGTAACCTTCTGTCCATAATCTTTAATTTCCGTGAGTGATTTGAATTGATCGGTTTTAAGTTCAACATCTTCATTATTGCTTGTTGTCGCGGTATCACTATTTTTCATTAGGCTGGAATAGACAAAATAGCCCAATACAATACCGGCTAGCACTACGATGCAAACTGCGTATACTGATATTTTCTTTCCATCAAAACTATTTGCCATAATAAATGTTTCCTTTCAAATCAAATTGAAGCGTGCCGGCATCAACTGAATAACCGGAAATATTTACTGAGCTTAATGATGTGAACCGGGGAAATGATGCAATTTTCTGTAAAAAAGTTTTAAATCCTGGATAGGTTGTTTTAAAGGACGTAGAAAAGGGGATTCCGGTGCCAGAGTTCTTGGCTGTTGAGGTTGCTGCGGATGGTGTGGAACTAGTGCTTTCGGAGCTAGTTTTGTTTGCACTTGTGGTTTTTTCGTCCTCTTGGACCGGAGTAGCTTTTTTGGCTACTGGCTCGGTGATAGTGAGGGTGGGAAAAACAATTGATAAATCGGTACCGAGAGCCTCCATTTGCACAACGAAATCGCTTGAATTTTGAGTATCTGGCAATAGATTCTTAACTGTTTTTTCTACGCTATCGAGATCAGTTTTGTTTTTACTGTATTTACTTAGGTTTGAAATTGCCTCTTCATCTTTGGCAAGCTTGGCATTATTTTGTTCCAAGGCAATACGATTGCTTTTGAGCTCGTTAATTTTGGGTATGATACCAAAAATAATCACAGCTGCAATTAACAACACATATATTGAAAGAACATAATAGGATTTTGGAATTGAAAATTTCATTTTTTGAATACTCCGGTAAGTGAAAAAGTGAATGTGTTAGCAGTACTATCAAGAACGGAGGAGCCAAAAGCCACATTGGAGAAATAGTCGGAATCTTCAAGCTTGGTTTGCAACATTACTATTTCTCTTCTTGAAGGGGCAATGCCCGAAAGCGTAAGCTTTGTAGAAGCGCTATCTGTTTGCAGGGAGGTGATTTGAATTTTCTCAGGGACTGCCGCATCGAATTTTTGAAGAACATCAGTCCAATCAGTGCTCTGGGTTTTTAAAGTATTAAGCCTCGCTAATTTACTATTTATGGATGTAATCCGGTCCTCGATATCTTTGTAAGATTTTAGTTTAAATTCAGCATCAGCAACGCTTTGGTTTGAGATGGCCAGTTCGTTCCTCATAAAATTATCTGTAGCCCAAATAGCGCCATATACTATAAGAAGCATGACTAGAACTGCAAAAAGGGAAGTCGAGATAAGACTAACGACTCTTTTTGTCTGTTGGTTTTTTTTGATTCTGGGTGGTATGAGATTGATCGTCGCCATCATACGCTCCTTATTGCTAAACCAAATGCGGTGATAAACCGGGGTGTTATCTCGATGTTTGTCTTAAATTTTGGTTTAGCAATCACGGCTTTTATTTTTATGGCATCAGAAAAATATTTCTCGATGTCTTTAATTTCAGAGCCGCTACCGGAGAGTTTAATCTCGGAAATATCACCTGGCTTATAATCTCGATTTTGGTGATATTTTATTGCTTCAAAAATTTCATCAATGACTTCTCCAAAAATAGAGTCAAGAATTGGTTTTGTTTCCGCATTAATATTTATCTCAGATATATTTTTTAACCCCGGTATTGTTCCAGACATTGTCTCTAGTATCTTGTTCTTGCCGAGGGAGGCGGTGGTAGCAAGCCTGATTTCGCCCCTGTCCCAGACAGAAATACGTGATACTTCGGAACCGATACACACGATCACAAATGCTTGATTGGATTTGTCGGGAATAACTGCTCTGCCGATTGCAATCGGTTTGGTTTCAAGTGCAGCCAGCTCTAGATTGGCCATTTTTGCCATTTCCACGTAATCATCAACCAGTTTTTTAGGCGCAGCAGCCACAAGAACATCCGTGATAGGTTCATCCGGATGATCAATTAGGATTTGATAATCAATGTAAACTTCAGATATTGGAATTGGCAGATACTGGGCTGCTTCATTTGGGATCGCAACGGCAAGTTCGCGGTCAGGCATTTTTGGCAGCTGAATAGTTTTTGAAAACACGAATGTTTCCGGGAGGGTGGAGACAATTCGAGTTGCTTTGATTTCATGAGGTTTGGCTTTGCGGCGAGCTTCCTTGATCATATTGGCTGCCGCCGTTTTGTCTTTGATCCTGTCTTTTTCGAGAATTCTCTCTGTTAGAGGATATTCACAAGTACCAACAACCTTGACATTGTTTCCATGCCTCACAATTTCGCATAAATTTAAAGTTTCGTAACCGATGTCGAGGCCAAATACCCTGCCGAAATCGCCACCGGAAAAAAATCCAGCCACGCCCACTCCTTTTTTAGTCCGTAGTCAGTAGTTTGTCTATAGGGCAATCCACTAAGGACTAAGGACTACTTGCTACTGACTATTTTTAATTTTACATCACATTCACTAAGCCGTAAATCGGCTGCAGAACCGACATGATTATTAAGCCGATACCAGCACCCATTACAATCATCAAAATCGGCTCTAGCAAAGTGGAAAGGTTATTGGTGATATTTTCTACATCTTTATCAAAGAAATTAGCCATGCTTTCGAATACTTTATCCATGCTGCCGGATTTCTCGCCGACGGAGGCAAGCTGGCCAATGATAGCGGGGAATAGCTTGGATTCTTTAAGTACTTTTGAAACCGATTGTCCAACTTCAACTTTTTTGATCATTCGATCCAGCTCTTCTTCATAGAGCACATTACCGATTACTCTTTTCGATGTCTCAAAAATATCAAGCAGGGGAAGGCCGGCGGAAGTTAATCCAGCAAACGTTCGCGTGAATTTGGCCATATATGTTTTTTTGAATAAATTACCAAGAACCGGAATATGCAACTTCATGCTGTCAAAAAGATGCCGACCCTCTTTGGTTTTTGCAAAATAACTTATAAGAACCGATAATATCGCGATACCAATGACGATCCAAATAATGTTGTTTTTGAGAAAAAAGGATATGGCAACGATAGCTCTTGTGAGAGCGGGCAAGGGAGCCCCGGCATCATCGAAAATTAGTTTTAACTGGGGTATGATTACAATCAAAATTACTGCCATTACAACAATCAAGGTAATCATTACGAAGATGGGATAAACCATCGCCCCGCGTAACTTGGATGAAATTTCATAATCCTTTTCAAGCTGCACTGTTAAGCCATCTAAGACTGAGTCAAGTTTGCCTGATTTTTCACCTGATTTGACGGTATTGACGTAAACTTCGGAAAAAGAGTCCGGAAATTTTGCCATCGCATCTGAAAGCTGGGTGCCCCCTTTGACATCGTTGATAATTTCGCCAATTTCTTTTGCAAATTTCTTATTCGATACCTCTCCTTTCAGTGCGTCAAGGGCATCAACGACAGAGAGGCCGGACTTTATCATTACGGCAAGCTGCTGCGTTAAAATGATTTTGTCCTTAAGGCTGGTTTTGCCTGATAAGAATGAAAAGACCGATTTTCTGCCATTTTCGGAGTCTATTTTTGAAATGAACAAGCCGTTATCGCGAAGTGCTAAAATCGCCCCGGCCTCATCTGCCGATTCGATTTCCCCCTTAACTATTTCTCCTTCGCCATTTCTGGCCTGATATTTGAAACGCATTTGGTCTCCGGCCAATATAATCTGAAATTACTTCACAGAATCTTTACACAGAATGGTACAGAATTAATTACCAGAATTTTTATTTAATAACGCAGAATTTATTTCTGTGATTTTCTGTGGGCTATTCTTCTGTGACCGTCAATCTTTTGTTACTCTCCAGACTTCTTCCATTGAGGTTAAACCATCGAATGCTTTTAAGATTCCGTCTTGAATCATGGTCACCATTCCGTCTTTGACTGCTTGGTCGCAAATTTTACTCGACTGAACCCGTTCCAGAATTAATCCTTTGACTTCAGCATTTATATTCAATGCCTCGAAAAGGCCAATTCTGCCTTTGTAACCTGTGTTGTCGCAATTTTTGCATCCTTTTCCTTTAAAAAATTTCATTTCTTTTTTCTCAACAGCAGTTTTTTCGGCTGCTGGCATTTTGCTGATTTCTTCTTTGATTTTTGCTATCTCTTCGGCAGAAATTTTTATTTCTTCTTTGCAATTCTCGCAGATTTTTCTTGCTAGTCGCTGGCCGATCACGCAGTTTAGGGAAGAGGTAAGAAGAAATGGTTCGACTCCCATATCAATCATGCGTGGAGCAGCGCCTGAGGCATCATTCGTATGAAGGGTCGACAAAACTATATGTCCGGTGAGTGCCGCATGCACTGCCATGTCTGCAGTCTCAGCGTCGCGAATTTCACCGATCATTACGATATCCGGATCCTGCCGCAGGATAGACCGCAGCCCATTGGCAAATGTATAGCCGATGTCTGAATTGACTTGGCTTTGGTTAATGCCGGTCATTTGATACTCTATCGGGTCTTCGAGCGTAACGATATTGGTACTTTCGCTGTAAAGCTCATCGATCATGGCATAAAGCGATGTGGTTTTTCCTGAACCAGTCGGTCCGGTGACCAAGATCATGCCGTGACTCTTTTTCAAATTGTCGGTGAGAGTATCAAGACCGGATCCTCGCAGGCCGAGTTGCTCAATGGTGAGAATCCCGGTCTCTTTATCCAAAATTCTCATCACGATTTTTTCACCAAATGCCACCGGCATGGTTGAGACGCGGAAATCTACACGTCGATTATCAACCGTAATATTGAATCTGCCGTCCTGGGGTAATCTTTGCTCGTCTATTTTCAAATTGGATAGAATTTTGATCCTTGAAATAACCGATGACTGAATGTCTTTGGGCAAATCCACCTTCTTCTTAAGCACTCCGTCCAGCCTAAATCTCACCTCAACTTCCTTTTCTGTTGGTTCGATATGTATGTCAGATGCCTTATCGCGAATTGCCCGTTTTAGAAGTGAGGCGACAATTCTAGCAGCCGGAGCATCATCAGCGGCAGCATCTTCTTCCAGATTTGAAGATTTCCTGTCAATGACTTTTTTAGAACCTTCTTCGTCATCCTCAACTGATTCAATGGCCTGGGATACTTCGGATTCAAGCCCCTGATATTGCGAAAGAATATTGTTTATATCAGATTCTGTAGCTAAAGTAATTTCAATATTTGCGCCCAAAATTCTCTTCAAAATTTCTTTTGCTTCGATATCTTCGGGGTCAACCATCGAAACAATAACTTTGCCATCTTGCTCTTCGATTGGCACGGCTTTGTATTTTCTGGCGATATTTTCTGGAATTCTTCCCAAAATTTCCTTGGGGACAGTTGTTTTGGACAAATCTTTATATTTGATGTCGGCTTTTTGTGTCAGCCTTGTATTCAAAATAGGGGTGCTTTTTGGGGGCAATGCGCTCTCGTGTGCTTTTTCGGCTATCAAATCTTGTGCATTGGTTTCTTGAAGCTCGCCCTTAACTTTATCAATTTTTTGCTCAGCAAGTTTTCCAATAAGGGGTTTTGCTCCGAGATCTGTTCCGCCTGCCGCAGCATCGAATATTCCGCCCTCTTTTAGATTGATATGTTCAGAATCTTTTTGGGGTGCTGGCGCTTCAGAGACCTTATCTTCTGTTTTTTTGCCAAAACCAAATTTTTCTTTGAGAATCGAAAATGGGCCTTGTGCCGGTTCTGCTTTCTCTGATTTTTTTTCTGTTTCTCCTCGATGAACTCGAATGGCGTCTTTGAATGTCGAGATTTCGTGCGTGCCGTCTTTCATAATCTCATCGTAAACATTCGAATTATTCGGTTTCGGTTTCTCGGTTGTACCTTGTTGTGCATGCTTGGCCTGGTCGTATGCCTCGATGTCATCAATATCCTCAAGATTAGCTTGTTTGCTGGCATCGGTGGTGGTTTGCTTTATAACCGGAAGAGGTTTTGCTGCGTTTTTTAAGGCAGGAGAAACTACGTTTGCCGGTGTTTTCTCGTCAGAATCTTTTATTGGAACAAATTTTTCTTTAGCTTTTGTTGCTTTGTGCATTGTTGGGTTATCCAGAAGCTCAGATCCGTTCGCCAAAGCTTTAATGTTGCCAGAGGGCAGCCATTTGGCAACATTGGTCGGAAGCATCACCATTCGTTTGGAAGCACCGAATTTGGGATGGTTTATTACTTTGGAAGGATAATGCACCGTATAAAAAGTGCCGAAGTTGGAGTATACGATCTTCTCGTCGCGCTCGAGGACATCTGTTACGACAGCGCCAAAAGCAATAACCAGATTCTCTGCCTGGCGCATAGAAAGCTTAGTTCTTTTAGCAATTTCCTTTGCCAAAGATTTGCGTGTCATTGCCCCTCCGAATTACAAAAATATTCTATCATTAGCGGATTTATTTATCAAGCGTTTTTATGGGAAAAAAGGACATATTTGTAAATTTACTAGTGCTGTAGCTTATTCAACAACCAAAACTACTATTAGACAATTGCTTAGCAATAAAGCGACTAGCTATAGTGTTGATTAACTATTGAGCAATCCACAATCTGTTCACAACTCTGGGGAGAAGCTGGGGATAAAACCCCAGTTTTTAGTTGTTAGTTTTTAGTTATTCGTTATGGGAGCACTCATTTATACTCTAGTTTTCGTCATATGGGGGAGACATCTATAATGAATTTACATCCACGGAAAATCTACACAGAAAATCACGGAAAGCATTCGCGGAAAGCTAAAAAATCCAGGAGAGTTAGTTCTGTGTAATTCTGCGTGAAAATTCTGTGGGATAATTTCAAATTATAAATGGAGCGTAGCGAAATGTCTTTGTATCGAAAATACAGGCCGCAGAAATTCAATGATCTTGTTGGGCAAGATCATATTCGTGATACTCTGCTTCAAGCAGTAAAAGATAACCAGATTTCACATGCCTATCTTTTCACTGGGCCACGCGGAACCGGCAAAACCACAGCTGCAAGGCTGATTGCCAAAGTTGCAAATTGCCACGAGATTCTTGAATCAATAAAAAGCGGGAAGACATCTTCTGGTGAGCCATGCAATAATTGCGAATCTTGCAAAGACATACTTTCAAATAAATCAATCGACATCATAGAAATTGATGCTGCATCGAACAGGGGAATAGACGAGATAAGAGAGCTTCGCGAGAATGTTAAATTCACGCCGGCGAAATCAAAATACAAGGTTTATATCATAGATGAAGTTCATATGTTGACCAAAGAAGCTTTCAATGCGCTTTTGAAAACTCTGGAGGAACCGCCTGCGCATGCGATTTTCATCTTGGCGACGACCGAAGCGCACAAAGTGCCGGCAACGATTGTTTCCCGTACCCAGCGTTTTGATTTTCACCGCATCGGCAAAGATGATCTTAAAAAGAACCTTGAAAAGATCGCCAAAGCGGAAAAAATCGATATCGAACCCGAAGCAATTTCTTTGATAATTTCGGCAGCCGAAGGCGGACACCGCGATGCGATTTCGCTTCTCGACCAGGTGTCGGGAATCGAAAAAAAAGTAAGTGCAGAATCGGTCAGAAATATATTGGGACTTGTCCCAAGCGAAGAAGTGTTTGCACTTCTGGGGGCGATTTTTAATACCAATCCGGAGGAGGGATTAAAAATCGCCCATCGCTTGTTTGAAACCGGCCACGACATGGCAAACTTGAACAAGCAGATTATCGAAACACTGCGCCGGATTCTCCTTTTTTTGATGTCGGAAAAATTTCTTTTTGAAGATACAAAAGAGAATGAAATAGCTATCAAAAAAACCTGTGAAGAGTTGAACGAAAGTGGCGGTTCAACCGCCAAAATCACAGCCCTGATTGATGTTTTTATTGAATCGGGCAAGCTTCTCAAGGATGTCAACATGCCGATACTGCCAATCGAGATAGCGATTGTTGAGGGAAGCGTTCTCTTCGAGAAAATGCCAAAAGACAAATTGCAAATGACAAATAAAATATCAAATCCGAATGTCCAAGATCCAAAAACGGATAGTCATTCCGACCAATCCGCCAGCTGGCGGAGAGCGGAGGAATCTCCAAAAGAACCTGACCGCAATAATTTTCAAAAGATCTCTCCATCCCACTCCGCCGAGGTTTCGAGAGACAAGCAAAATCTAGATGACAAGAAAGAAGAATTAGAAAACCGAAATGAAAAAATCGAGATGGGAGAGGAGAAAAAAACCACATCTCACAACTCACATCCCGCAAAACCAGCCGAAGTAACTTCGGCCCCTGTTATTGAGATGACTCTGGATAGTTGGCAGAAAATTATTGCCGAGATCAAAAATGAAAACACATCGCTTGCGGCGCTTCTGCGAGATTCGAAACCAGTGGCACTCGAGGGCGAAAAGATGATTCTGGGCGTCAAATTTCCATTTCATAAAGACAAAATCTCCGAGCCGAAAAATATCCAGATCATCGAGGAAACGATCAAAAAATTGACCGGCAAAACCTATATTGTAGAAGTTAAAATTGCTGATCTGCGAGCAAAACCGAAAGAGAAAGCATCGGACGACGAACTGCAGAAAGCAGCAGAAGAGATTTTCTCATAATGTCAAAATCCGAATGTCGAATGTCAAACAAAAATATTAAATTTCCAATTTATTTGTAATTTGAAATTTGTAATTCATGTGTTGGAGGGTCTGTGCCTCGTGATAATGAAAAAAAACAGAATAATGAACGCAAAAAGAAGGTCGTCATTCCTTCCGGAGTTCGGATTCCGCCGCAAAATGTCGATGCCGAACGCTCAGTTTTGGGTGCTATTCTTATTGATAAGGATGCAATTATCAAAGTAGCCGATATCGTCCGTCCGGAAGATTTCTACGAGTTTCGCCACGAGACGATTTTTTCGGCGATGCTCGAACTTTTTGATAAGCGCCAACCGATTGATATAATCACGCTTTCCGAAACATTAGAAGCAATGGAAAAGCTTAAGGAAATTGGAGGCTCGAGTTATCTTGCGGATATTGTAAATTCTACACCCTCTGCTTCCAACATCGTTTACTATGCGCAAATTGTCCGCGACAAGGCGGTTTTGCGCCGGCTTATTGAATCGTCGGGAAACATCAATCAGCTTGGTTATGATGAAGATGCCGATATTTCCGATACGCTGGACAAAGCGGAACAGCTTCTTTTTGCCGTCTCGCAGAAATTCATGAAAGAGAAATTTACGGCGGTTAAAGATGTGCTTACAGAAGCTTTCGATCGTATCGACAAGATTCATAAGGATAAGGATAAGGGGGCAATCCGCGGCGTGCCATCCGGTTTTCGTGATCTTGACAACATCACTGCCGGCTTTCAGAATAGCGACCTTCTGATTCTTGCTGCCAGGCCTTCCATGGGTAAAACTTCCTTCGCCTTAAACCTTGCCGAACACGCGGCGATCGAGGAAAAAATTCCGGTCGGAATTTTTTCCTTGGAAATGAGCAAAGAGCAGCTCGTCGACAGGCTTCTTGCATCGCAGGCCGGGGTGGATTCCTGGAAGCTGAGAACGGGAAATTTATCAGACGAAGATTTTCCAAAAATTGGTTATGCGATGGGAGTCTTGTCGGAAGCGCCGCTCTTCATCGACGACACGCCGGGGGCAAATGTGATGGAAATTCGTGCCAAGGCTCGCCGCCTGCAGATGGAGCATGGGCTTGGGCTGGTAATCATCGACTACCTTCAGCTTATGGAAGGAAAATCCCATTCCGGTGACTCAAATCGAGTGCAGGAAATATCGGAAATATCCCGCTCACTCAAGGGCTTGGCGCGTGAGCTTAAAGTTCCGGTGATCGCACTATCACAGCTCTCCCGTGCAGTCGAGCACCGGCCTGACAAGCGACCGCAATTATCCGACTTGCGTGAATCTGGTTCTATCGAGCAAGATGCCGATATCGTGATGTTCCTTTATCGCGAAGAGTATTATGAGCCGGAAACCTCGAAGAAGGGAATTACTGAAGTCTTGATCAAGAAGCATAGAAATGGCCCGACGGGCGGGATGGAGCTCTTCTTCCAGCCTGAGCAGATGCGCTTCCGCGATCTCGAACGCGCCCGCTCCGCCGATATTTCTCCTAAAGATTTGGAACCAGTGGACTGAGTCCCAAGGGGATGAAACACTGCTTGTCCCGCGTAGCTTCAGCGAAGTGGGGAGCGCTTTCGAAGGGCCAGTATATTGAGTTCATAAAGTTCATAAGGCATGCCCCATAGTGAAATAGCAGTTTCTGCTACTGGGATCCAAAATGTCTGTAAAGTCTATCATGCTGCGATGTTGACTATTTTTGTGTTTTGATCTAATTTAGCCACGAGTAAACCATACTGCTTCGGAGGTGATTTCCGTGGCTCATCGCGGGAAGGGGGTGTTCAGGCGCAGGACCTGGGAGCCAAGGCGTCCGGTGTACATCACGCCGGAAGTAGTGGGAGGAAAGATTGCACGTGGAAAATGCCAGTGCGGCGAGCTGGTACCGACTCCGGAGAACAGCGAGTTAGCGATTTTTTGCCCGGGATGCGGGCGGAGAATTGCTGGCAGCAATCGTTTCGCCGAGCTTTCGCATTGAGTCCCGCCCTTCACCAGAGGGCGGGACTTCGACCATTAATATAAAAAAACTTGCAACAGGACATGAAAAATATCTGGCGTGTTTTTTGGCGGGGCATATTAATGGTTGACATCATTAAGTACAAAATATATAATGTTATAATCACTTTAAAAATTGAATAGTGTTAGTGCCGGAGGGGCACGATAGAATCTCAAATATCAAATATCAAAGATATGATGCGCCTCCGAACGGCGCATTTTTGTTTGCATGAGTGAGATGGGAATTGAGAAAGGTTCGCTCCCGCCTTTCTCTCCAAGGGATTAAACATCAATCGATAAAACAAGCGGTTATATTTAATCCCTCCCAGCTCATTCCTGCAAAAACAAAAAAGAAAAACAAAGAAAATCAGAAACGGAAGAAATGGAAAAAACAAAAGAACATTAAAAAAAGCAGGAAAAAATCCAAACGAGGATAGGTCAAAGCGTCTTTTGTTCGACAATAAGTCGAGTAAGGGATGCCACAACGACTTAAAATGCCATTGCGGCACGCCTCATGGGTGTGAGTTGAATCGACCGGGCAATAATTTAAAATATTTGTTCCCGATAAGCTCGAATATCACTTGCACCCAATCAAAAGAGTTCATCAATACGATGAGCTTTTTTGTTTAATTTGGCTTGAATCGGGAACTGTTCCCGACCCACACATCATTCAGGTTCGTCTCGAGTCTTGCAGTCTCGCAGTCGAAACTTCATTACGCGGGGCAGGTAAGCTCGAATATCACTTGCACCCAATCAAAAGAGTTCATCTACAAGATGAGCTTTTTTGTTTAATTTGGCTTGAATAATGTATTACTTTGCCCGTGAAGACACTCCAAAATTTAGTTGTTTCACTCCTGCAGTTTCGGGCTCTTCACTGAGAAAAGCTACTATTTTAGAATTAGATTTTTTGATTGACAATTTGTTGGATGAAAAATATAATTAACTCCAGAAGCTAAAAAATTTGAAAACGAGGGGATTTGAAAACTATTTTATCAGAGGGATCTCGGAAATTATTTTATCTTGCCACAATAATTTTGGTATTGTTCTCAACAATCTTTGGTTATCAAATTCCCAAAAAAGCTTTTGCGGCCAGTTTTTATTGGAAGGGCGGTGCGGCAGGAGATGCCAACAACTGGAGCAACGCCGATAACTGGTCAGCTACTTCAGGCGGAGCCGGTGGAGCCGGTGTTCCGGGGGCGGGAGATGCGGTTATCTTCAACGCGGCGACTAGTGCTGTCAATTGCAGTTTAACTTCATCGGTTGAGGTTGGTTCAATTACAAATATAAACACCGGCGGTTATAATGGAACTCTGGCTATTTCTAGCTACGCATTAACGATAAATGGAAATCTAGACTGGGAAAGGGGATCTTTAACTGCGACAACTGGCGCTTTGAATGTGGGCGGGGACTTCCTAACATATAGTTACACCGCCGGGACTAGCACCGTAACTTTGAGTGGCGAAAATAAACTTCTCACCCCGGGCTGTAGAACATACTACAACTTAGTCGTAGCTGGTAATATGTCCGGTTCGGGCTGCTTTACGGTCACCCATAACCTTACAATTAATTCAGGCAAAACTTTAACAACGACCAGTAGCAATGCAAGTGTGATTAGTAAAGACGCAACGCTTGTTATTGACGGAACTATGGATGGTATCGGGCTTTTGGAATTTGACGATTCTACTTCAAGTACAATTTCCGGTTCGGGAAATATAAATCTGTCGGTTGATTTTAGGCCAGTGACTGGAAATATTGTAATTCCGGCCAGAACCTATGGCGGCCGGGTACAAGTAGTTAATTATTCCAATACTGACTATTCAGCTACCTTGGGAAGTGCGGCAGGGCAGACCATCACTTGCGATGGTTTTTCGGTCACTAATCGTTACGATCCTTATCGCCAAGGTGCCGGAGATATCACAGTTCTGGGAGATACTTATAATCCAAATATGGTCATAAATGGTAGCTTGACGATGAGTGGCACGGGCACGGGCACCAGGACTCTTTCAATGGGTAGTGGCGACTGGACGGTTAGCGGAAGCGTCAATGTTGCCGGTGGCACTTTGACTAATGCTAATGGCAAGATCACCTTGGATGGGAACAACACTTATGACTGGAATGCTTTGGGCACCGGCATCGATAGCAATGTTTATTCGATGGTGGTCTGGGATAATAAGCTGGTTATTGGAACCGACTGGATGACAACTGCCGGCGGGGTGTCGGCCAATGGTGTGGCAGTCTGGGATGGATATAGTTGGAGTGCACTTGGCGATGGCATCGATGGTTACGTTTACTCTTTGGCAGTTTATAACGGCGATTTAATCGCTGCCGGCTATATCGAAGGGTCTGGAAGCACAACTATGTACGGACCGCTTAGGTGGACCGGAACTAACTGGGTCGAGCTTGGAACCTGGACCGATCCGTATGATTTCAGTGCAATGATCGTATATAATGGCAATTTGATAGTTGGTGGTGATTTTACTGATGCCGCAGGGGTTCCTGCCGATGGCGTTGCCTCATGGAACGGAACATCCTGGTCGAGCGTTGGCACTGGCTTGGTTACAAGTCCATGGGATGATATTGTCAATGCACTTGCAATCTACGATGGCCATCTTGTGGCCGCTGGATCATTTGACACAGATCACGGCTCGGTAGCCGACTGGATCGCCTATTTCGATGGAGCAAATTGGCAGAATATGGGTAACTTAGTTCCTGGTTTTTTCTCAAACTGGAGCACAATTTTCTCCCTCCTTGTAAAAGGTGGCAATTTATATATTGGCGGTGTGCTCGGGAAAACCGATTATCTTTCCGAATCCCAGCCTGTCGGAGTTTGGGACGGAGATAATTGGTCAATTTTAGGCGATGGCCAAACATATGGAGTAGGATTTTCGCTTTTGGATTTTAACGATGAAATATATGCAACGAGCGTAGTTTCAGCCCCAAGTGGCACTCCTGGAATCGGAGGAATAAGCAGGTGGAATGGCACAAGCTGGCTGCCAGTTGGTGAGGATACTGATTATTCTATGACCACTTTTTCTGCATTGGCCGAATACAACGATGAGCTCTACACTGGTGGTCCATACGCAAGAATCGGTTCGGGGAGCGCATATTATATCGCCCGTTATTCGCATCCATATTTTGTCGCTGGTTCCAACTCATTCAACGATATCACAATCTCGAGTGATTCAACTGCGCCCATAACTTTTTCAGATTCTTTAAGTATTGACGGGACATTTGCTGATAATACAGCAGGTTCAATACTTAAGTTTCACAATGGATCAACCTTTGAATTTCCAGAAGTTGATCTGGATGGTTCTTCCGGCCATCTTATTATCCTTCAAAGTACAGATAGCGGGGAGAGCTGGTTTTTAAATGTAAGCAATCCTTCTCCAAGTGTCTCATATATTGATGTCTCGGATTCAGATGCTTCCGGCGGTAGTGAAATACTGGCAACGAATAGTACCGGTGATGGCAACCAGAACTGGAATTTTGGTGAATCTGATCCGCCACAAGACGATGAACAGGTTCCGGGCGATCAAACCAATCCGATAAATAATGTTGGTGGGACAGCTATTATTTCTATTCTGCCCCAAACTGGCTGCGACTTGTATTAGATTTTGACTTGGTAATCATTATCACCTTTCGAGGTGATTTTTTGATTGATGAATAATGCCGATCGCGATATAATAAGATCTCATGGAAGATTTATTTTCAGGATTAAATTCGATGCAAAAGGAAGCGGTCCTTGCGACAGAAGGACCAGTTTTGGTATTGGCGGGTGCGGGTAGTGGAAAGACCAAAACCTTGACGCACAGGATTGCATATCTCATACGTGAAAAAAATGTTTCGCCGTACAATATTCTTTCGGTAACATTTACAAATAAGGCGGCTGGCGAAATGTCTGAACGAGTGGGTAATTTACTACTGACCACAGACCATCGGCTACAGACTAACAGATTACCTTGGATGGGAACTTTTCACTCAATTTGCGTGCGAATATTGCGGCGGGAGGCGGAACATATCGGGATGAGCCGGAATTTTACCATTTATGACGATGGCGATCAGCTTTCAATCATCAAATCCTGTATGAAAGAATTAAATATCGACCCGAAAGAATTCAATCCACGATCGATCCAGTATTTTATTTCCGGTGCAAAAAATGAGCTCATGGGTCCGGAAGAATACAAAAAATATATCAATTCGCCTTTTGAGAAGATGACCTCGCAGGTTTATGACAAGTATCAAAAATATTTACGAGAGGCAAATGCTTTCGATTTCGATGACCTAATCATGCAATGCGTGGTTCTATTTCAGAAGAATCCGCAAATACTCGAGCGATATCAGGCCCAGTTCAAATATATTCTTATCGATGAGTATCAGGACACGAATCAGGCGCAGTATATGTGGGCGAAGCTTCTCTCCGCCAAGCACAAAAACATCATGGTTGTTGGTGATGATTATCAGGCGATCTACTCTTGGCGAGGAGCGAATTTCAAGAACATTTTGAATTTTGAGAAAGATTACAAGAATGCCAAAGTAGTGAAACTTGAACAGAATTATCGCTCTACCGGAACGATCCTTGAGGCGGGGAATGAAGTTATTAAATACAATCGCAACAAGACTGACAAAAAGCTATGGACAGAAAATGATGCCGGACGGCTAATCACCGTCTACGAAGCACTAAACGAGAAGGATGAGGCGGAATTTATTGCCTGCGAACTAAGATCTTTGTGTAAAGACGGCCATTTGTCGGATTACGCAGTTTTATACCGGACAAATGCCCAGTCGCGAGCGGTGGAGGAAATCTTCATGCGTTTTGCTATTCCATACAGAGTGGTTGGAGGAGTGCGCTTTTACGAGCGAAAAGAAATCAAGGACATGATCGCATATCTGCGCTTGGTCGCGAATCCCAATGATTTTGAAGCTTTGAAACGAGTTGTTGTCGCTCCGCCGCGAGGGATTGGGGAAAAAACGCTGAGTCAGGTATCACCTGCAGGAGGGGGTATCACGTATCAGGCGGGGGAGGCAGAACTCACAAAATTACCGAAAAAAATTCAGGAATTCTATCAGATTCTTGCCGAAATCAAAAAGGCTGCTCGGGACATGGATCTTGCCGATCTTATCGAACACATCGCAATTAAAGCCGGATTTAAAAATTTCCTACTCGATGGCACCCCAGAGGGGGAGGGCAGATGGGAAAATGTGGAAGAACTTATGGGCGTTGCCGCTGACAGAGATAAAAACGAAATTGATGAAATCGATCTTGACGATTCTGAATCCGGCATGTCAAAGCTCGATAAATTTCTTGAGCGGGTGGCACTGATTCAGGACATGGACACATATGATCCAAATGCAGAATCCGTAACTTTGATGACTTTGCATTCAGCTAAGGGACTAGAATTTGAGACAGTTTTTATCATAGGAATGGAGGAGGGGATTTTTCCACATTCACGATCAACGATGGACGAGGCAGAAATGGAAGAGGAGCGAAGGCTTTGCTATGTGGGCATCACCCGGGCAAAAAAGCGGCTTTATTTACTATATGCCAATGAGCGAAATATCTATGGCAGATTCCAAAGCAACCCAAAATCGAGGTTTATTGAAAATATACCTGAGCACTTGCTCGATACGATTTAGATACATCTTGCTCAAAAATCGGTTCTAAAATACAATAGAAGGTGCATCCCTGATGCGATTATGAACCTAATTATGAAATGGATTGCGCTTATCATCGGCCCGGTGGCGATGGCGGCGGGATCCACAAATATAAATAATCTCCCGGTGGAAACTACGAGCACAAAATATGCCCAGTCATATTTTGTTGAGGAGCATTTACCGAACGGATCAGTCGGTCAAACATTTTCTGGTAAAAGCAGCGCAAAAGAGATATTTTCGGCGGTGAAAGACATCGGCGCAGCGCCATATCCCGAAGATAAACTTGAACCATTCTTCTCCAAAGATTTTGTCCTTGGAAGCTATGTGAAAATGTATCGCGCACCATCTTATGAGGTTTTTGATGGTAAAAAACATGCCACATATCGATCGTGGACAACAAATGTGGGAGAGTTGTTATCGGAAAAACATATTGAACTAGGTAAAGACGATAAGATAAATTTTGCTGCCGACTTTCCGATTGAAGAAGGGATGACGATTAGAATCACAAGGGTGGCGCACACCCAAGTTGTTGAGAATCAAGATATCGATTTTTCTGTCATCAAAAAAGATGATCCGAATTTAGATCAGGGAAAAACCACCATTAGGCAAGCTGGTAAAAAAGGTCAACGAGCCTTGACGTATGCAGTAACGCGTGAAGACGGGGTTGAAGTGGCGAGAGTTTTGATCAGCAATGAAGTTATGTCAGAACCTATTGACGAAATATTGATGATTGGAACGCGGCCGGTTATCACAACTGCCTGCAGACACAATGATACGGTGATTGCAGCCAGTATAAAATATGGCACTAAGCCAAATGAATTATGCTATCGGATGATGGCGGAAAGCCATGGCAATTCGCTGTCGGACGGAGGGGCGTACAAAGGATTATTTCAATACACCCCGTCCCTATGGGAACAGATTTCTCCGAAAGCCGGCTATTCCGGTGCGAGCATTTGGGATGCCGCAGCACAGATCTATACCACCGCTTGGGCCTGGACTCACGGATACCGCGGCCGCTGGCCGAGCCCGTAATTTTAACGAAAAGCCACTAAGTGGCCCCTTTGGGGTTAATAACTAAAAACTAATAACCAATTGAAAAAATGTTTGAATCAAAAGAAAAACTGATCCAGTATCTCAAAGAAAATCACCTCTACACCAACAAATTGCTGGGGCAGAATTTTTTGGTGGATGAAAACGCTCTGACTAAAATTATTGAAGCGGGTGATATTGAACCTGCAGATACCATTATCGAAATCGGACCTGGGTTGGGGGTACTGACGGAGAGGCTAGTAGAAAAGGCCAACAAGGTAATTTCCATTGAACTGGATCAAAAACTCGCAGAGCTTTTATCTCAAAATTCAAATCTCAAATCTCAAATTGAAATCTCAAAACTTGAAATCTTGAATGCTAATGCATTAGATTTTGATCTATCTAAGCTGCAAGCTGAAAGCTACAAGCTAATAGCTAACATTCCTTATTACATCACTTCGAAAATTCTGGAGAAATTTTTGACAGCGGAAAAAAAGCCGAAAACTATCGTTCTTCTCGTTCAGAAAGAGGTGGCGGAGAGAATTTGCGCACCGTCCGGCGCAATGTCGGTTTTATCCGTTGCGGTACAGGCATACGGAGAACCGGAAATAGTTGACATCGTTTCGGCAGCATCATTCTTTCCGGCACCGAAGGTTGACTCAGCGATCTTGAAAGTGAAAGGTATAAATTGGAAAGTGAAAAGTATTACGGAAAAAGATTTCTTTCAGGTGGTCAAGATCGGGTTTGCGGCACGGAGGAAAACGCTTCTCAATAATTTATCGGCGGCCTTAAGGCTTGACAAGGGTACTATCCTAAACATTTTAAAATCTGTAAAATTAAATGAGAATGTGCGTGCACAGGAGCTGTCGATCGCGGAGTGGCAAACACTCGCGATCAATGTCAAATTAAAAATTTCAAATGACAAATAAAATGACGAACTTTGGTCAGAATGTATCCATTGGAAATTTCATTTGAAATTAGATATTCGGATTTAGTCATTCACGCCGGAGGTGTGTTGTGAGGGGCAAGGACATTTTAGAAAAAGTAGTCGAGTCACCAGCAAAGGCGCTGGATGAAACGATTAAGGGTGGTGAGGCAGTTATCAGTGCTGTCGAGAAACAAGCGCCCGTGAAAAAGGCTGGAGAATTTTGGAATATTTTGGGTCCCGGTCTCACAACTGGTGCATCAGACGATGATCCTTCGGGTATTGCGACTTACTCGCAAACAGGCGCTAAGTATGGCTTTCAGCTTTTGTGGCTGGCGCCACTCACATTTCCGCTAATGGCGGTTGTTCAGGAAACTTGCGCTCGTATCGGTTTGGTGACCGGTCGCGGATTAGCAGCGAATATCCGCCAGCATTTTCCACGCTGGGTTCTTTACACTGCGACAATTTTGCTTTTTATTGCCAATACGTTCAATATTGGCGCCGATCTAGGCGCTCTGGCTGAGGCAGCAAGACTTTTCGTTCCAGATCTAAATTACTCATTGATTCTAATTGCTTTCGCGCTTTTCATTGTGCTTTTGCAAATATTCTCGACTTACAAAAAATATGCAACCTATCTAAAGTGGCTGGCACTGCTACTATTGTCATACGTTTTTTCGACCTTGATGATCAGGGGTCTTGATTGGAAGCAAATCGGCTTAAGCACTGTCGTGCCAAATCTTTCCCTTGGCCGTGAACAAATCATACTGATCTGCGGGATTCTGGGTACGACAATTTCGCCATATCTCTTCTTTTGGCAAACATCTCAAGAAGTCGAACAGGACATCTCTGACGGTAGGACGACGATTGCCGCGAGGCAGGCTTGCGCTGATCCGAAACAAATATCCGATATGAGAATCGATGTCTGGTCGGGTATGTTTCTCTCGAACATGGTAATGTTTTTCATTGTCACTGCTTGTGCTGCAACCCTAAATGTTCAAGGAATCACGGAAATAGGCACTGCGGCCCAGGCGGCAGAAGCCCTGCGGCCACTTGCGGGAGACGCGGCTTATCTGCTTTTTGCGATCGGAATTTTTGGCACAGGTCTCCTTGGGATTCCAGTTCTTGCCGGTTCGGCGGCTTATGCTATTTCTGAGAGTTATGGCTGGCGCTCAGGCTTAAACTATAAACTACGCCAAGCCTCGGCATTTTATGGAGTCCTGATCATCTCAATTATGATCGGCGTCGGCCTTAATTTCATCGGCCTTGACCCGATTCGGGCGCTCATTTATTCTGCTGTTGCTAATGGCTTAGTCGCGCCGGTCGTACTGGTTCTCATAGTTCTCCTTGCATCAAGCAAAAAAATCATGGGTCGTTGGGTTTCCGGGCCGGTAACAAGAGTTATCGGCTGGATTGCAACTTCTCTCATGATTATTGCAGGACTCGCAACTATTTACTCGATATTTTGGGGGTAGGGGGTGTAGACCGGACTGCAAGCGCTGTGCGCGATGCTTTTGTGTCCGGTCTACGGGTCTGCGCTCAGTATTGCTGCGTTTAGATCTCGCAGCTGAAGTTGTGCTGGCTTGCCTTCCGGTGTTTGGGCCGGTAGGCTTATAGCGTATCTTCCGGGGTCAAAGGTTGCTCCGTGAAACGGGTTGTGCCCTTGTCCCTTGATGCCCTCTCCATTTCTGATGAAGCCGAGAAACCTGACAATTGTGGCCGGGTTCGCCATGTTACCGTCCCAATCGACCTCAAAAACGATTTTGGGGTCGGACGGTCCGGACGGAACGAGTCGAGCCGCGATCATATAGATTGCCATACTGACCCCCTTTCTTCTGAGCGCGGCTTGATAATAGCACTAAAATAAAAAATGTGCTATACTTTTAAATTAATTCAAAAGTCAATCCGCCAGCTGGCGGACAAACGTCAAAATTGCAACTCAAAATTAATCAATTTTTTGGGTAAATGGACATCGCAGATCAAAAATTCGGAACATTATATATCGTCGCAACACCAATCGGGAATATGGGCGATATCACTTTGCGTGCGATCGAAACGCTGAAATCGGTCGATTTGATCGCTTGCGAAGATACGCGGGTATCGAAAAAGCTTCTCGATCATCTTGGCATCCAGAAAAAAATGATTTCACTGCACCAACATTCCGGCGAAGACAAATTTAATTTGATTCTTCGGGCTCTTACGAGGGGAGTTAATGTCGCGTACATCACCGATGGTGGCACCCCAGGAATTTCTGATCCGGGGCAAGAATTAGCTAAGAACTTAAAACTAAAAACTAATAACTTAGTGAAGGTAATTCCAATACCGGGACCGTCAGCTGTTGTTGCAGCGATTTCTGTCTCAGGAATGGTCGAAAAAGAATTCTACTTTGTCGGATTTTTGCCGAAGAAAAAAGGCAGGCAAACCACGTTCAAATTTTTTGAATCGTTGAATTGTCCAATTGTTATTTACGAATCAGCGATCCGGCTTCAGAAGACATTAGAAGACGTCAAGAACTATCTCGGAGGGGATACCGAAGTCTTCATTGCGCGCGAGATGACAAAAATGTTCGAGGAATATTGGGGAGGCAATATCGAACATGTCATTTCTGAACTAAAAAACCACACGCTAAAAGGGGAGATAGTGCTAATAGTCAGAAAGTCCGTAAAGTCCGTAAAGTCAATAAAGTCGAATGACAACTAAAAATTCAAAAAATGAGGGAATAAAAATCGTAGAACCGATCACAGAGCAAGACTTTTTGGATTCTATCGAGCTGGTCAGAAAAACTTTGTTCTGGGAAAAAGGGCTTCTAAATGAATTTAAGAGTTTGTCATCAGGCGAACTACTGATTGCAAAGGATAAAAATAAAATTGTGGGTGTTTTATCACAACGCAGGCCTGGGAAAATTTTTACAGATTGGCCGGAAGAATATTTTGATCTTGAAAATATTAAAAGCTCTAAAGAAGACATTGGCTATATTGCAATCATTGCCGTTGATAAAAAATCTCAGGGAAAAGGCGTCGGCAAAAAAATGATTGCGAGCGCGCTGAAATTACAAGAAGAGTTTGGATCAAAAGCAATCGCAGTTCATGTTTCACAAAATTCTCCGGGTGGAGCATCGGAGAAACTTTTTAGATCATTCGGTTTTGAGCCGGTTAAATTGTACGAAAAGCCGTGGGAAGAAATCTCGAAGGAAAAGGGGTTGGAAGGTTTTGTTTGCGCTTTTTGTGGCAATCCCTGCGTTTGCGACGAACTTGAGATGATCAAATATCTTAAATAACAAACAACCCCGAAGGGGCCCCGTTGGGGCTAATAACCCCGAGCCAAAGGAGCCAATGGCTACCCGTTGGGTCTTCCCTTCGGAAAAGGGGTCCCTTTGGGACTTAGAACTAATAGCTATAAGTGTTGATTGAAAAAACGGACCGCCCACCCCGGAACTTCGGGTGGGCGGCGGTGCGTCGCGGCCTAGCTGTCGTCGGTAGATTGAGTCTCGTCCTTGGGTTCTTTGAGTTCGCCATCGCAAGGGTCCCCGCCGTGCCCATGCTCAGGCAGAACATAGCAGGCCTGGCCCTGTGAGTCTCGGCCCTTGATGAGAGTCGCTTCGTATCCACAAATGCTGCATTTTCCCGACGGCATCCATGATACCTCCTGTGTGTGTGCTTACGACTTGGATATGTTAGCACTTTTGAGTGATCCGGTCAACGATACCGGCTTCATATTGTGGAATTTATTTAGCTTTGATAAGATCAAGTAAACTCAAGTTAGGAGATGTTTTTTATGTCCGAGAAAAAAGTTTTTGTGACAACAGCAATCGATTATGTAAATGCTAAGCCGCATATTGGCCATGCTTTGGAAAAGATTCAAGCCGATGTTCTTGTTCGCTGGAATCGTGATTCTCTTCGCAACAGCACTTATTTTCTGTCTGGAACCGATGAAAATGGGCTCAAGAACGTCCAAACTGCAAAAGCCGAAAATATGCCGGTGAAGAAATATGTTGATAGAAATTCAACTTATTTTACTGCGCTTAAGTCGATGCTAAATCTTACATATGATCAGTTTATTCGTACAACAGAGGCAAAACATTTTGAAGGATCACAAAAATTGTGGAAAGCGTTCAAGCCGGAGGACATCTGCAAGAAAAAGTATAAAGGCTTATATTGTGTAGGTTGTGAGGAATTTAAGACAGAGAAGGATCTTGTCGATGGCAAGTGCCCCGAGCACAATTGCCCGCCCGAAGCTGTGGAAGAGGAAAATTACTTTTTTAAGTTATCGAATTACCAAGAGCAAATTCTTGATCTGATTAGGACTGATAAAGTAAAAATTTTGCCGGAATACAGGAAAAATGAGGTTATCAACTTCATCGAATCGGGATTAAACGATCTTTCAATCTCCCGATCTGCCGAGCGGGTAGAAAATTGGGGCGTTCCAGTGCCCGGTGACGATTCCCAAATCATGTATGTCTGGATCGATGCGCTCGCCAATTACATTACGGCGCTCGATTACGACAAAAACGGCGAACTGTTTGAAAAATACTGGTTAAATGGCAATGAGCGAATTCATATAGTAGGCAAGGGGATTCTACGTTTTCATGCAATTTATTGGATCGCGATGTTGCTCTCGGCTGGTCTGCCGTTGCCAACGGCTGTGCTATCACATGAATATTTGACGATCAATGGCAAGAAAATTTCCAAGTCTCTTGGCAATGTCATTAATCCGGAGGAAGTGGTTGAAAAATATGGCGTCGACGGTGCGCGTTACGTTCTTCTGACATCACTTCCATGGAGCAAGGATGGCGATATAACCTGGGAGAGGATGAGCGAGAAATATGCTTCCGATCTTTCAAACAACATCGGAAATCTGGTTCAGCGAACGATTGCGATGATCAAGAAATACGATGTGAAAGTCGAAAGTCCCGAGTCGAAAGTCCATAAAGTCGAAGGTGAGGACAATAACTTTTTTAATGAGTCAGAATTCAAAGAAGAGATCGAATCGTTGAAGATGGAGTTGGCTCTGAAGCGAGTTATTGCTTCTGCCCAATCGCTAAACCAATACATCGATGAAAATAAGCCCTGGTCCCTTGCAAAAACCGACATGGAAAAGTGTACCGAGGTTTTAAATAATGTCCGAGATAATCTAATTTATCTTTCAGATTTTATAATGCCATTTATGCCTGAAGCAGGGAAAGGGATGAAAAAGCAGCTCGAAACTTTGGAACCAGAGCCGCTATTTCCGCGCATCGAGAAATAAATTGAGTGTTCCCCCTTCGCCCTTTGGGCTTCGGAGGGACGAAACAAACTATTATATAATCAATGTGTTTCGGAGGGTTAATGCTCGAAGCAGTTATCGCTTCAATTGGATATGCGGGGGGAGTCGTTGCAGATAAAATCATTTTGTGCCGGCACAGAGTTCCGGTACTCCGATTCATTCCGTTGCTTTTCATTTGGCTTGCAATTATTTCCGCAATATTCTTACCGCTTTATGGATCGATCAATTGGAATGGCCTTTTGACTGCACAATATATTATTCTCTTTATCTTGCTCATTGTGGTTGCGGTGACCTGGAATATTTTTTATTACAAAGGAATTCAAAAAGAGGAGATTCACGAGTTTGAACTCATTATGCTCTTATCTCCGCTGGTTACGATTCTTCTTGCCACGATATTTTTGCCAAAGGAGCGCGATTGGACAATATTCGTCGCCGCGGTTGTCGCTTCGGGAGCTCTTCTTGCTACGAGATTTCGCCATCACCATATGAAAATAGGCCGGACGGCTTGGCAAACAATGTTGGCAATGGTGCTCATGTCGGCAGAATCAATATTTATCAAGGAAATGCTTGCGGTGATGTCACCAGTTACCCTCTATTTCATCCGGACTGCAATAGTCGGGTTGGTTTTCTTGATCGCATACCGGCCAAAATTGTTCTCAATGCCGAGAACCGCTTACGGGCTGACGATAATCTCAGCGATTTTTGGCGTGGTCCAAATGGTCTTGAAATTTTACGGATTCGATTCGCTCGGAGTTGTCGAGACGACCATGATTTTGGTTCTTGGCCCATTTCTTGTGTATTTTGCTTCATCCTATTATTTCAAAGAGCAGCTTTATAAACGCGATATTTTTGCTGCAGTAATCGTGATACTTTGCATCTTATTTGTGACATTCAAAAACAGCTTTTTGTAAAAAACGGAGCTATCAGTTATTAACTTTTGAGTTAAATTATGTATATCGACACGCATGCACATTTGGATTTTCCAGAATATAAGGCCGAAGTCACTGCTGTTTTGGGCAGGGCGAAAGAGTCGGGAGTCGGGAAAATAATAAATGTTGGAGTAGATTTTGCTACGAGCAAAAAATCGGTCGAAATCGCACGACAGAATCCGGAGGTTTATGCGGCAATCGGCCTGCATCCGGATTCGGCAGGGGATCTGGATATGGAAACAAGATCACTTCTAACTACGCTTGCCGGACAGAAAAAAGTCGTAGCAATCGGCGAGATCGGGCTTGATTATTATTATTTGAAACGTGCTTCGAGATTTGCCAAATATCCCAAAAGAGAAGAGCAGATTTTTTGTTTCGAACAAATGCTGGATCTGGCAATTGAACTACGCCTTCCGGTAATCGTTCATTCCCGTGAGTCCGAAGCTGATACTATTTCGATACTCAAAAGTTACAAAGATAGCATTCGGGCAGTGATGCATTGTTTTTCGGGCGATTATGAGTATGCCGCGAAGATTTTAGATATGGGTTTTCTTATATCTTTTACGGGAAATATAACTTTCAATAAAAATACGCAAGCGGCCGATGTGATAAAAAAGATTCCGCTTGGCTCAATAATGATCGAGACAGATAGCCCCTTCCTTGCGCCAGAACCTCACCGGGGAGATAGAAACGAGCCTGCATTTGTGGTAGAAGTTGCAAGGAAAATCTCTGAGATAAAAGACCTCCCGCTAGCTGAGGTTGAGAGGTCTACTACAAAGCGTGCTGAAAGTTTCTTTCGGCTTACCTAATTAGATGCTCCTGTTCTATATTTCTTATTCAATTTCTTTTGTCCCGGAAGCTCTCCCTGTGGTACAATTAGATTGACATTTTGATAGTCCCACTCTGGGGAGGGGAAATGATTGAGAAAAAGCAACGTTCGCGTTACTTATTCTGCCTCTTTTGGTAGTATTTTTTGATATTAATTTTAATCATTGGAATGACAACTGTGGAGCTTGACAGGGAAATAATGAACGTACAAAAAAGCACGAGAACCACATTCTCCCGATTTTCTCCATGGCACAATGCTCTGCGGATGAAATCCCGTTGGTATTATCGTTGGCACCTGAATAATATCGCTTCGCCAATCCATTGGGGAATATTGGTTCTATATGTTGCGATAGTTGCTAGCTTTGGATTCATGATAGTTCGTCCGTCAGATATCATAAATCCTAAATCAGCTCGTGCCGCTGATAGTTATTCAATGGCGGGATTGGTCGAGCATTCAGCCTATAATGGAACATGGGTGGATAGCGGCAACACTTATAATAGCTCGCCTTATTATGAAAATGGTTCACTATATGTTTTTAGAATGGAATGGGGAAATTGGTATGCCGGGTCCTCATTAGGTGACACTTCAGTTCTTATTGGGCCTAGCTCTGCTAGCCCTGACGGCAGTTATACCTATATGTCGGAAACAGGCGTTCTTTCTTTGGTTCCTTCCACCATAACTATCTCCGGAACTTGCAAACAATATGACGAAGCAACAAATTGCTCTGATGGGGAGACAATCAAAATAGCAGTCAATGGAACTATCCAAACTCAAACCGGAACTACAACCAGCGGAACATGGTCCGTGGCAGATGTACCAACCAATTCAGGGGATATGATTACTGCTTTTGTCCATAACGTTCCCGATGCCAACGAAGCTAATGCTGTAACCAAATATGACGGCACAGGCGATATCACCGGCATCAATTTGTATGAAAAACACTTATCTATCGGTTCTGATGATAATCAAACTATATCTAACGCTGATCTGTCTAATTATGATAGCTCTGTTTCGCAGAATGAAGACATCTTCTTTGATGTCGATGCTTCGAATAATCTGACTTTGCCGGCAACCGGAACC
>JBAYVT010000007.1 GCA_041674405.1 Patescibacteria group bacterium
CCGCCCCCGCCATAGTCAGATCCACCGAAGCCCCCGCCGCCGATACTGCCTCCGCCCCCGCCGGAACCTGAGCCCCAATTAGAAGAGGAGGGGGGAGGAGTGTGGTCAACATCATCCACGGCGTTGTGGGCCTTGTCCCCAAGGTCCTTTGCCTGTGCAAAGTAGCTGACGCTGGAGATTGGATCGCTTCCCTCGTTAGCCTGGCCCAGGTTGAACTGGTCCTCGGCTTCTGAGATTAGCGATTCCGCTTCCGATTGGCTGTTCTCGCTCCACTGGCTAGCATACGAGCGAGCGCGGTTAATTGCGGACCTGGCCGCACTGCGCTGACCAGGGATGCCCGCAATGGCATTCTGCATCTGAGTCCAGCGGTCTTCGGCTCGGCCGAACACTTCAAGCGCGTTGTCCGCGATCTGGTTGGCCCGGTCGAGGCTGTTCTTCGCCTCGACGAACCTCTGCACCTTCATCTCGTTGAGCGCTTTCGCAGTGTTCCACTCGTCGTTGGCTGTGCTCATCTGCTCGTAAGCCGACTGGACTTGAACACTCATCCTGTACTTCGGGTAGCGCTCCAGCTGTCCGGCCACGAACTGCGCCCGGTTGTAGCGGCCTTCAACAATCGAGATGCACGATGGGAAATCGGCAATACGACGATCGTTGGTGCCCTTCATCTCCGGGACTGCCGATGCCAGCTTTCTGGCTTCAGTACACAGCCGTTCGCCTTCGAGGCATGAGACGTAGATCGCTCGGTAATCCGGTAGCCCCTGTTGGAGCTTCCGTCCTACGAGCGAAATCGCCTTGTCGTGGTTGTCGTGCGCAGACGCATTGGTTTTGCGCGCCGGCGCGAAATGGACGGTGAAGTAGCCCATCCTCTCGAATGCTTTGACGTCAGCCTCAAGCTGCTTGACCATCGCTGCGAGTTTTCCAGGCTCGCCTTGATAGTTGGCCAATGCTTGGTCGAGAAAGGCGATCTCTTCGTGCCAGCCGGCGTAACCGGCCTTGACTTTCTGACTGTGCACGACGGCTTCCCGGGCAAACCTGGTCTTCATGCTTGGCCGTCTTGTAGACTTGGCCTTCGCGATCGAGTCCCTGGCTGCTTGAAGCTCTGAGATCGCCTGAGTGGGGCTGAACTTCTCGAGGTAGACCGCGAGATGTTTCTCTCGTGCTGCCTTCAGCTCAGTTGTCGCTGCTTGCAGATCCGTCTCGGCCTGGTCTACCGTTGCAGTCGCTTCCTTGAGAAAACGCTGCGCGGCATGCTCTAGGCCGATGCGGATTCCTTGGCAGACAAGAAGCGCAACCAAAAGCACGATGAAAACCGTGCCAAGGCTACGCCGACTGCTAAGGTCCATCAGTACCGCCTCCTTGTCATACGGATGACTATTCGCGTTATTATCGCGTTGAACGACTGCCTCACACTACTATATTTTAGTCGATATGTCAAGAGTAATGGCCTGTATTTTATCAGCCATTTTTTCTCGAAAAAACAAAAAGTTACTCTTAAAATGGCAAAAATTAAAGATTTCTGGTTAAAATCTGTTGACCAGAACTATATAATCGTGTAAATTGGCATGTGCAAGATATTCTATTATACGGGTAACGGAGGTCAATGCGGATGAATGCGCCGGGCTCGCGGTTGTGGTTGGTGTCGTGTCTAGCTTTTCGGGCGATTAGCTGGTGTTTGGGCCAGCGATCTGTAGTCATTGGCCTGGAGAATCTGCCTCAGCATGGCGGATATATCCTGGCCCCCAAACATCAGTATGTCACCGACCCCCCGCTGATCTCGGTGGCATTTTCACGCCCAACGTACTTCATGGCCAAGATCGAGTTGTTCAAGCTCGCGGTGTTTCGCTGGTATCTTGGTCAAATTGCGGTGTTTCCCGTAGATCGGGATGATCCGCAATCCGGTTCGGAGGCAACTTCCCTGGCGATTCAGCTTGCGAGTGCGGGTAAGCCGGTGGCAATCTTCCCGGAGGGTGGCAGATATCCCGGAATTGGCATGGGCGAGCTGCACGAAGGACTGGTATTGATCGCCAGGAGGGCGAGAGTGCCAGTGATACCGCTTGCGATTGGGTACAAGCCCAATCATCCCAAGCTATTTGGCCGTGGCCAAAGATGGCTCGTTGTTATCGGGCCACCGGTAAGCGATCAGTCCGGAATCACTCATGGCAAGGGTTGCCGTCTCACGACGGAGGACCTCAGTCTTGCTCTGTCAGAGGTGACCGTTGCCGCTGTCACGCTGGCAGAAAGCATGTAGCACTGGAGGGGGCACAGAAAAGGCGGGCTTAAAAGCCCGCCCGCTCCCATTTTCAAACTAAAATTATATTTCTAAAACATATACAGTTGTTGGTTCTCCCTGGTCGTTTATCGACTCCTCGAGCCGAGACCAGCCCAGCTTTTCGTAGAGTCTGTGGGTATGTTCTGTGTGTAAATAAATTTTTTTGAATCCAAACTTTTTAGCAATATCTAAAACCCGATTTATTAGTTGTGATGCAATGCCTTGTCCGCGATAGTTCTCTTTTACATAAACACCTGCAATCCACGGTGTAAGATCGGGCCGTTTGTCCAGATCATGCTCCCAAAGAGAGGCCGTCCCGACCCAGTCACCACCATCAAGGGCGACAAGAATGAAGGGAACTTTGTTGATATTTAGTTTCTTCTGAATGCCCTTTTTCAATTTTTCGAAACCTACATCATCTTTTTCTCTAATCCACTCGGCTAACCATATTCTGGCAATTTCGTCGATAAATTTCTGATGTTTGGCCAAAAAATCAATTTTAGTTTCATATTTTTTCATTGCTGTAATTTTATTTTAACATTTTTTAGCTTAAGGGTTCTGTTAAATTTGTAACCGGTCTTTTATCCACAATCTTTCCAATTGACAGCATTTTTTATTCATATACAATGATAAGGGTTAAAAATGACGAACAGGCAAAAACGCAAAAAAAGGAAGGTGATACTCTCTCGCACAAAGTGAGCCTAGGGCTCATTTTTTTTATACCCCAGAACGTTAACAATATTATAGGAGGCAAACAAAATGATCGATGCGCATGTGCACCTGGATCGGGCGTGGACGGTAGAGGATAAGTACATTGAGCACGAGAGGCTGAGCATCAGGGAACTCGCAGGGTTGCCTTTGAGCTTGAAGCAGCGGGCGGTAGGCAAGCTACACAGCGGCTTGGCATTTCAGCCTGGGCCGATGAAGGAGCGGATGGGGCAGGTTATCAAGTCAAAGGCTGAGGCAGGGGAGACAGAACTCTGGACCTGCATCGATACCACTCCGGACATCGGGCTTACTGCCTTCAATGCGGCACTCGAGCTTTCCGCCGAGTATGCCGGCAGTATCGATATCAAAGTCGGCGCCTACCCGGTGTTTGGATTCAAGGCCTGGGGATCAGATCGACACGATATCATCCGTGAAGCGGCGAGGCGAGCTCATTTCCTTGTCGGTTTGCCGGAGCGGGACGTGGCGCTAGACCACCCGATCGGATTTCGTGGCCACTTGAAGGCACTCTTCGAACTGGGGCAAGAGTTCTCGTTGCCGATTCATGTGCACCTCGATCAGGCCAATAGCCCGTCTGAAGCGGGAACTGAGACTCTGATCGAAGGCGTGCGCTGGTTCGGATCGCCGATCGTTCCGGGTACGAAAGGCAAGCCTTCGGTCTGGGCGGTCCATGTGATCTCACCTGCGTGCTATCCGGATGATCGCTTCCGGAAGCTCCTTGATGGACTACTTGAGTGCAATATTGGTGTAATCGTCTGCCCGCATGCGGCGATCTCCATGCGCCAGCTTCGTCCGTATAATGCGCCAGTGCACAACTGCATCGCCCGAGTGAGAGAGATGCTGGCGGCTGGGATTCCGGTGCGGCTCGGGACCGACAATATCGGCGATCTTTTCGTCGGGCTTCGGCGACCCGACCTAAGGCGTGAGATTGAGATGATTCAATCTGCCGTCCGCCTATACGACGATGTCCTCTGGAACAAGGTGGCCTGTGGTCAGTCACTCGACGACGTTGACCTCCACACCATCCGAACCTCACTCGAGGAAGACGAGGAGGTGTTTAGGACTCTGTCCTAACGTGAACCACCATCCCCGCCCATAATGGGCGGGGATGGAGTCGTTTTAAAGAACTATTTTTCTAGAAGATAAAAATCCACATCGAGATCTTCAAATTTCTTCTTCAAATATTTTGAAAGAGGGGGAATATGGCACCGCTTTCAAGCCTTGTTCGCGAAGAATTATTGCCGGGTGCGAACAAATGCCGTATTTGACATAAACCAGGTTCTTGTGTTCCTTAATTTTGTTAATTATCCGAAAAAATTCAGTCTCATCATCGCCTCGGGCCAGAGTGGTCAAAAGCAAAATATCCTGTTTGCCATTCCAGCTTCTAAGATCAGCAAAAGATTCGACCTCAAACAAATTATGTTTATCGGAATCAAAATTAAAATTAGAAAAATGGCAGGTCTTTTTGAATTCCATTATTGTAAAATTTCCATCAGGCATTATGAAAAATTCATACAAAATGTCATCATCCCAGTCAAATTTTTTAATCTTTTGCCACAAATTTTTGATGTCGGCAATCAAATCCTCCGGATTATTCCGAACAATTCTTTTTTCAAGGACGCTCCCATTCTCAAAAAGGCAAGTTTTTGGTGCTACCGAAATTTGCATCTTTGCTTTACTGCCGCTTATGATCACATTGTCGCAGCTTTTTGCCGACTCCGATTCCCAGACGCCATTGATTATGCTCATATAGTATATACCGCTGTTCTTAACAAAAGTGCCGCTGTATTTGGCGGTGACGAATCCTTGAACTATCGCCACGAGCTTGGGGGTGATTTTTTCTGAGATAAATTGATAAATTTCTTCGAAAGATTTGATTATCACACTTCTCGGAAGGTTTATCGTCCTATTTGCAGAAGAAAATCGGACTCCCATTCTGTCGCCATTAGTAAAGCCGGCATCCAGTAGTTCAGCAAATAATTTGTCTTTAGGGGGCAAATTCCGCAAAATCAAAAGATTCTGCTTAAACAGCCCCTTTTTCTTAAGCTCGGTTAGTGATTCGGCTTTTTGCCCAAGTTTCTTCATAATCTATTTTCCCAACAGACGATTAACATATTTTTTATTTATTCTGCATAGTTTGGGTATTTGGGGTCGGTAAGATCGTCGATTATTTCTACCGGCTCGATAGTGCCTTGCCAAAAATTGATTCCGAGCTCTGCAGCCCCTCGTTCACAAACTTTGATATAGCTGGCATATACCGGGAGTTGGGCGCTCTTCTTTTCAGGCCAAATGAAAGCGAAGCAATCATTAGCGACCTCAACAAGATCGGAGCCAGATTCACGAGAAATCAAATCGTCCAGTTCACTATCATTGACTTTGAAATAAGCTACCTGAACTTCAGAATCAGGATTTTTTCGCATGTTTAAATAAGCCCGATCTTTAAATGGAGCATTAAATATTCGTTCGTATCCCTTAAGATTCAAGGGCGTTAATTTTTTAGTTGTCGGAATAGTCTTTTGTCGGCTCTTGCTATCGAGCAGCGAACCATAAGCTATAATTTTTTTCATTTGGCTCCTTCGATGAGCTAATCATTTCTCTAATACATAAAAATCCGCATCGAGATCTTCGAATTTTTCGCGAAACCATTTGCGCGCGTCGGAAACTCCGCGATTGTAGAATGCCGGTCCGGCCTTTTTCAGAATGAAATCCAGAACTATTTCTGCTCTCAGGTCGCCAAGATCCTCTTCAAATTCTTTTCTAAAAAAATCTTTGATCTCGCCGATCAATATTTTTTTATCATCTTCGTTTAGTTCAATTTCCTTTTTCATAAATGCGGCTCATTTTTTAATAAATTTTTTCATATTCTTTACAAAAACCGGCATAGAGCCATATATTTCATGGACCATATTACGCAGAACCGAATCACACTCTTTCGAATCGGGTGGAGGAATATGAAAAGATATCTTTTTGCCAGAAACAATTTCGCTAAACATCGGAACCTTGATACCAAAGTGCTCACATATCCAATCCTGATGATATTCTGCCATCGCCACGATCAGATCAGAATCATCAATTATTTTCTGGGTTAATTGAGTTCTTTTGTGCCCCGAAACATCAATTCCGATTTTTTTTAGTTCATCAAAGTGGGCAAAGTTATACCCGCTTGTATCAGTGCTCGTGTCTGTACCGGCAGAAGTAATATTGAGATTGGTAATGTTGTTTTTCTTTGAATATTCTTTTAAACAATATTCGGCCATCAAGCTGCGTGCGATATTATCCGAACAAACAAAACAGACGCTAGTTTTTCTAATTCCGGTTTTGGATTCAATTTCTTTTTTCATTTTTTAAGGACTTTCAGAATAATTTTGGCGGTTTCTTCCGGAGCTTGCGATGAGTTGTCTATAATGGTGGTTTTGAATCCGGGATTATTGATACCGATATCATAGTGATGCTTGACGCGTTTTGCTTCCCATTCATCAAGTTCGCGCGCGCCGCGGTTATTTGCTGCGATGTCAAGCTTCGGGTTTAGTGTAAAGGCGTGAATATCTTTCTTGTCGATGTCAATATTGGAAACTAGAAAATCGTAATTTTCCTTTGAAAGCGGGTAGTTGATTATAGTATTCAAACCTGTTTTTAGAAAATTATTGGCGACATCGGCAGCATTTTTGAGATTTAGTTTAATCAATTCATCACTGAGCGGGATAAAGGGTACAAAACTTCGCAGCTTATCGATTTCAATAGAAGCTGTATTTGGGAGTTCTTTTGCCAAAATTTCCGCTATGGTAGACTTTCCCGAATTGATTGATCCGCTAATTACTATTAACATTTCTCCTCCTTGTACCCTAAGTATAACAAAAATATATTCGAAATATTATTTTATTGAGATACTGCTCCGCCAGCTCTTTTAACATGAGTCCATTCACATCCACCAACACCGGTTCTGTGTTCGCGCAAGAGTTTTGGAATGCTATAAAATCCTTTAATTGTTGCGATATATTCGACACAAGAAAGTATATACATCAAGAGATATGCAATCGGAACCATGACAGCAAATTTTGTTCTTTCATATATACTATATCCTTGCGTTGCTCCACTCGTGAGAATAACGGTATAAAAACAAAAAGTAAGGACTGAGCCTGCAATTGTAGTAAAATCTCCGTTTACGAAGATTAAATAAAGAATATATCCAATCATAAGTGGCTCGATAGCAGAAATTATTTCGGAAAATAAAGCATATGGCAGATAAAACCATGAAAGCAACTTTCCAAGTTTTCGATCTTTTGAAAAGAAAAGATCGCGCCTTTTCAAAAACGCCTGGTAACGGCCATATTTCCAGCGGTTTCGTTGTTTCAGAAGCTCGGGGATGCTGGCAACCGACTCAGAGAAAACTACCATCGACGGATCGTAGCCGATAAATTTCTTGTCTTTGTAGTGCAATATCATTTTCATCGATAGGTCGATATCCTCGGTGATCGTATCGGTATCATAACCGTTTAAAGTACGCAGTATTCTCATTCTGTACATAGAACCGACTCCTCCAACAATATATTGTATGCGGGTCATCGCTTCGGCTTTCTTCATCTGGTGATTTAGCATATACTCAATTCTCTGGAGGAGATTGAGCATGCCTTTTCCGGGAATGATTTTTACATTGGATGCGAGAGCACCAACCCTCTTTTCGCGAAAAAATTCAACGGCTATTTTCAGCGCGTCCTTTGTTAGTACCGAGTCGGCATCAAGACACATAAAGAGCGAGCCCTTGGCGAATCTCAAGCCTTTATTCATTGCTTTCGCCTTGCCGCGGACATTAACATTAAGAACCTTAATTTTTTTGAGTTTTCCTCTAAATTTGCGCTGGAAGAGAAGAGCAATATTTTTTGTTCTATCATCACTGGAATCATTTACGATAATTAACTCAACATTTTTGTATGAACTTTTCACAATACTCACAAGATTGCGATACAGGGCAACTTCCTCATTGTGTGCAGGAACGATAATGGTAATAAGTGGGTGATAATGATGAGAATAATATCGTTGATTCTCGTCCGCATCATCTTTTCGCCCGATGGTTTTGATGTCGTATAGATCACTAGCAACAGAGAAAAATGTCAACCGTACAAGATTGATAAAACTGAGCATTAGAACCAAATAAGCTATAAAAAGCATTGGATTTATTGCTTAGCAGATTGCTTTTTTGCAAGATAGATTTTGTAAAGCCGGATGCCCAAAATGATCAATGCGGCTAAAATCGCGGCTAAAATGATACCTTTAAAAAGCAGGTTGGTTGTGAAAAAGGAGCCGGCTGCAGCTGCAGTGGAGGCACCCAAAACACTTTTACTTGTAGAATCGCCTGACATTTGATTCTCCTGATGGTTAATTAGTTATAACGCTTAGTCATAACACAAAACCACAAAAATAGCAATAGCTGAGCAGAGATTATCAAAATTTCAGCCGGGTGTGGAGAAAATGATATTTAAATCGGAGAAAATTTGTGCTTTAAAATGGTTGTGGTGCTTTGGAAATTAGCATCATTTTATAATACCTAAACCCCTCGGGGCATGGTGAAAACACGTAAGCGATAAAGACGGTCTTCTGTCTGGTATGCTTACGTGTCTCCGCTCGAAAGGGCGGATGGGCACTCGCAAGAGTGCCGCCAGCGGGAGACCATTTTTATTTTGTCTAATTTTGGAGGGAACAAGATGAGCGATGAACAGCAGGTTGTGAAAGTTGTTTGTGCTGATTGTGGGAAAGTAGTGCTTGAGATGAATAAGCTGAGTGAGTGCTTGAACCATTTCTGCCATGTGAATAATATAATTGCGCCAGCGAAATACACGGGAGAGAATCTCCCTGATTTCTTAGAGTGCGACTGCAAAAATGTGCTCGGAGTCTTGGCTGCAGATCCCCAGTCTGTCCCAGCCTACTATCTGATAGCGGGGAAATATCGGTTAGCTACGAGGTGAGGCTCAATAATAGAAATCAAGAAAGGTTCAAGTCTATGCTCAAAGAATCGAGACATTGGATACAGATTCTTACTTCGAGTATGGAAAAAATAAATTTGCTTTAGAGTTAGCAACTCCCAAGTGAGGTAGTGCTGAATCCTTTACTAAAAAGATGCTGTATGTATAATTGAATCATAAATCATAAAATAGTTAAGGTAAAATAATGACCGACCAATCAGAATTAGATAATAGATATTTTATAGATAATTATAAATACAATTGCCCTTTTTGCAATCGAAGGTCTGTCACTTATAGCGTTGTAAGTCAAAGCCAAATAAACTGGTCTGATGATAAAGTTGCACATGTGTACAGAGTAAATTGCGGTGGTTGTCAAAAAGTCTCAATCCATTTTAGTTATTACAATTTCAGAGTTAACTATAGTAGTTTCAACATTCCCGAAGACGAAAATGGGGAAACAGTTGATGGTTTTAACTTTTCTGACTTGGATAAATATTTTTTTTATCATAACCCAACTTCGTTCTTTACCGTAAACCCTCTCATCCCTAAAACGGTTAGGGAGTTGGTTTCGGAAGCTGAGGGTTGTAAAAAAATGAACTTCTTAGTGGGTGCTTCCGGTTCACTTCGAAAGGCAATCTACGAATTTCTAAAACTACAGAAAGCACAAGGAGATAATTATCAAGAAAAAATTAAATGGCTGAAGAAGAAATATCCGGTCATAGATCCAGTTTTATTTGACACTCTCGGAAATATTCAGGACATGACAAGCGAAAATATGCACGAAAAAGAGGGTTCGTGGGAACCATGGAAGAATAAAGACCTAGAGTTCTTGATAATGTTAGTCCGTCTAGTTTTAGACGAGGTGTATGTAATACCTTTGAAAAGAAAATCTGCCTTGGACAAGCTGAATCAATTGAAATCAAAATCAGAGCTGAGTAAGCGACTTAATTAAATTAACACCTTTTCAAGAATCCAAGAGGGGGAAGGACCTTTAATTTTAATGTTTCTTCAGGGTTGTAGGTGTTTTGCCCATAGCTTCCATTAAAGTCGGTGACGGAGAATTGAATTCTATCTCCAGTCCCAGCTCTTTTTTTAGTTCCAATATTCTCGTAAGTAGCTTCACATTTCGGTCCAGGAGTATCTGATCCTTCTTCTTGAGCGTTTGGCCAAAATTAGTGACAGTAAGATTGTTTATTTTATACAGTTCTCTTGATGCTATTTCATTATTTATCAAAAGGATGAGATGCATCGTCAGGGCTAGTTGTCTGAAGGTTTCTTTGCCTGCCAACTCTTTAGGCAAATGCGTCTTTAGGATATCCCAAGTTGAAAAGTAATATGGAGTTAAGGTCGATAATAAGTGCTTGTCCTCAAGAATGGAGATTTCTTCTTCTAGATGAATGCAGTTAGCAGATAGCATTTCGAGGTTACTAATAATTTCCTCTTTAAAAGCTTCAAAGATATTCGTGTCTCTTTTGCTCTCTTGCTGGCTTTCTAATCGAAACGTAAGCAATACACCAAAACCTGTTGCCAAAATGCCGGAAATTAAACCGAGTAAATATTGCAATTAGAGTCCTTTCGTGTACTTCTAGAATCTAACCTAACAAACACTCCCGCTCCTTTTAATCCTCTGAAGCACAAAATGTGTAAAAAATACTATGGTGGAGCTTATCACCGAGAATTTACACATTATACAAACGGAGGCTAGGCGCTGGAAGGAAATAATCTATCCCAAATTCCAGAGGCATCATTTGACTTTATAGATGTAATCCCATAGTGTATTAGCACTATTAATAATAAAATGTTGATGCTATGATAGAACCAGGTAACGGAGGGGATATGTCTAATACAAAAGAGGTGGGGCAAATGGCTTCTGATGTGGCGAAATATTTTTTGTATCGAGCAAAAGAAGACGGGGATTATATTTCCCCTCTAAGGATTCAAAAGCTGGTTTACTACGGCTATGTGTGGCCCCTAGTCCTTAATGAAAAGAAGTTATTTTCTGAGCAGTTAGAAGCATGGCCTAATGGCCCAGTTGTACCAAGCCTCTATAAAGAGCTGAAATCTTATGTTTCGAGCCCTATAGATGACAAGTACCTTAAAATTAAAACCCCAAAAGAATTTTCTGAGTTCTTGCATCTCAAATTTGATGAAGACACGCTTGATGTTCTTGACCAAGTTTATAACCAATATATGACAAAGACACCATTCGAGCTTGTACTCCTAACTCATAATGAGGCGCCCTGGAAAAAGGCACGAGAACGAATGGATAATGGCGGCACAAATAATATTTTTGATTCAGACATACTCGAGTACTATTCAAAAACAACTTAAAAATGGCCTCAAAAAAGAAAAGCGTAGCAGTAGTACCTGAACCTAATTTTGGGAATGAAAAACTCAAAATTAGTTTTGAGTATTATGATTCAGCATCATCGAAATATTGTTTGTCTAAATTTGAAAAAGATCAGGTCAGAGAAGCGCTTCTGAGACTCAGAGATATTAATGGCAAATCTTATATGGAACTTTATCGACAGAGAGACCATTATCATTTTCACCAAGTAAATTGGAAAGATACAGAAGAAAAAAATGGCTTCCCTCCTTGTGGAGTCAATGAATTTGATCCATTCCAGATAGCTCTTCACAATGTGAATGAGTGGAAGGTAAGGGTCTTTGGGGGAATCCACAAAGGGACATTCTATATCGTATGGTTTGATCTTGAACACGAGATAGACCCTTCGATGAGAAGGTAAAATTATACAGATGGGCAGAAGAGTATATTATCCTCCGATCTATGTATGTTACAGAAAAGGCGATTCGCACTATCTGCTCTTTTGGATTGAGTTCGGAAATGACGGGTCTGTTTATGTCTGGTTCTCAGAAAATCACCGGAAACTTTTTCAGGTTCTGGCATCACACGAACAGGAAGAACTGTCTGCAAAAATTTCCCAAATTTCCGTAGAAGATAACCCTATTGAAGTCTATAACCCTCACATCTCATACCATTCCAGTGGAAGAGTCCACATCTCTGGATATGACAATCTTCATGACAAACCAAAGGAGCATGTAATTGAAGATAGGGCGACGGAAAGTTTCCTTTCGGTCTGTATAAAAAAAATTGGCTTGCCTTTTTGTTCTATAATTAGCCCTGTCATGACAGCAGAAAAATGGGCGCAACTTGAAGTTGTGAGCAAGGATGAATTTCTTAAGAAAAAATGGAATTATTCTGCATTGGTTGGAGGTGAAATAAAGATAGCTAGCAATAATAACTCGGGAAGAACGCTGATCGCAATTGATTCATCATCTGTCAGCAAAAATCATGCCCTTACCACAGAAATAATTATTCATGGTTCTGGCCAGTTTGATTTTGACTCAGATCCTAATAAAAAAATAAAAAATATTATTGGTAAGGCTAGTTTCTCTAACGAAAAAGCCCCTGCGAAAATCAGCTTGCAATTCTCAACAATTCCTTTCAGTAGAAAGAAAGATAAAAGGAACACAAATTACATTTGTTTATATAATAACGATTATCACACCATTGTGCTTATCAAACCAACCGATCCTTTGCAGAACTCATAACGAGCTATTTCGTGCCATGCCACCTATATGCTCTCCGGAAACCAGCTTTTTCCGCTTGGGCTATTGTAGAACAATATAGCTCTCCCTTATTCACTTCGATTGTTGTGGTATCGTATTGTTGATCAAACGGAAGGTGATAAATCTTTTCTTTGTTTTTTCCGATATTGCATTTAATACAAGGGTATCCGATGTCCATTTTGCAATTTTCTACTAGATCAATATCCAGCTCGTTGGCAAATCTCCGAGCCAAATCAGACAGGCTTGTGCTGGTGTAAAATACCGCTTTAGGTTTTTTGTCCGGATTGGCGTCTCTGTATTGGAAAAAAGTGCCAAAGAGCTGGAAGATATGTTTTTCATGAATAGTTTTGAAATGAGACCAATTTTTGCACTGCACAATCAGACATTCCTTGCCCTTGTGGCAGATCAGGTCACGGCCAAGGTCATCCAACCCTTGAAATATGCCGTGATAATTTACGCTGTAACCTTCTTTTTCGTAAAGATAACCTATATAGCGCTCATACATTCTGCCAATAGCCCACTTTGATTTAGGACGCTTCCAATAGCGATCCAGCGCCATTTGATTTCTTTCTGCAGAGGAGAGTTTTCGATATTCTTCTTTGGTCAAGAAATTTGATACAGGATCAGCCTTTTCCTTGTCCGTAAATTCTTGCAGAGCAATGTCCTCGTCTTCAATAATCTCGTCCTTAAAGTCTAACAGAAATGGTGCAATTGATTCGTAATATTCTATTATTGCTTGAGTTTGACGATTTTCAGCCTCTGCGGTTCTTCTTCTGCGACCCTCTTCCTTGACAACCTCAGCAGCCCGATAGGCTGGATTCCTTTTAGTAACCAGACTATTAACCAAATAATTGTCTCTAATCTCCTCATACCCGCTAATCACTGAATTCAGTGTTGGAAAGCCGGAGCTTTTTTCAAGTAAAGATTGTTTGTAAACCCCAGCCGAGTGTTCGAATGTTCGACTTTTGAGATCGAGACGGCTAATTTGTCCTTCAAGCTCGTCCAATTTCTGCTTCTCAACGAATTTATTTTCCTCATAAAAAGTATTGAATGCTATTACTGCAACCACAGAAAAAAACCCGGCAAAAACCAAGACCCATCCAATAGAAACATAATCAAATATAACCCATGAGCCAAAAACCAAGGTTATTATTATGGCCACAGCTAGTGTTGAGAGATAGTTTTTGATGTATTTTTCAATCAAAACTCATCCTTATAACTTCGATTTCATTATACATCAAACTCTTGGCTATTTCTCCCAATCAATGATGAAGGCATATTTGTAGCCAATTCGCTAAGTATGAGAAATTGCGCTAATTATCACCATTGTAATAATCCATGCTAAGATTAGCCACCAACCAATGGCCTTTGTTCTTCGTTCAACATTCTTCGAGAAGGTCTGAATTATTATCATAATTATTGAAACCCAGCTCAAGAAATCGCTTCCGAGTCTAATAAAATTTCCAACCACGCCCCCAACGATAAATCCAATAATAAGAAGACCGATCCCGATAAGTAGCACAAGATTATAGCTCAGATTCTTACTCTTTTTCGGCTGTTCTGACTCCATTATTACCTCCTTTTCCAAAACTAATTGTTTCTTGTATATAGATACCTAGTATTTATCGCTGAACTAATTTTCCCATGAGTTGAATTAATTTCCGATTCGCATTTGTCTCCCCCCGGACACTCAATGCCTTCTTTTTTGAGAAGGGACAAAATTTTAGATATTTGTTGATCTAAAAACAAGTGATTAATCTTTCCTCCTTCATAGATTTTTTCTAATTCTTCAGCAGGAATTTCATTAACCAGTTTATTCATCTTTCTGTTAAAACGATTCTCTTTTGCAAAAAAATAGTACAAAAAAGGAGCAGCTATTATTAGGATCGCCCACTCTGAGATATATAGGAACAAAATGTATCCTAATAGTAAAACAACCAGAATTAGTCCGATATATTTCACAGTAGGGGCGAAAAACTTTGTAAACCAATGCTCAATTTTATCCATTCGCTTGGCCTTCGTTTTAATAAAAAAGGACAACCACCTAGGTTGTCGAGACCAGCATCAGGTTTGACCCTAATGTTTGTTGGTGATTGCCCTATTTATAGGGTCAACCACCAAACACAAAAATGTTGGTAGTTTTATTCAAACTAATACTGGTCTCGACATGATAAATATAACAAAAATAGTGCAATACCACAATGAAATTTATGGGTTGGGGAATTGACCAACTTAATTCATATTTACTTGGTCAAACCAGCAAATGCCCATAATATTCCCCCTCCGGCTATTGTGGATGTTATATAAGGGATACTGATGTGTTATTGTGAGTGTTATATAGACGCACGAATGATAGAAAATGATGTCGTCTATAAAAATATGAATTGTATTGCTATGCTTGAAGTGTACCGTCGCAACCATCATCGATAAAAAATGTCTTCAGAATTAGATGAAATTATTAAGAGAATCAATCTAGTATTAAGATCTAAAAAATCCGAGTTCTTTTTTCTTGGTAAAGAGTTGGAAGATAGTCCGACTAAAAGATCAATAATCCATCAATTATCAGATTTAGGCGTCTTGCATATTGGGCTGGATGAACCATTTTCCTGGAAAGACTTAGACATATCAAAAGTTGATCGATCCGTAAGCAATAGATATTCTTCCTTACATGAATCCGAAAAATACAATGAAGCATTCAGGGAAGAACTTGAAAAGCAGATTGACTGGAAAATGACGATATCAATTGATGAAGAAAAATTTAGAGAACTGCTTCAATCTGAAAAATTACGCTGGGATGGCGATGATCTCACATTCAAAGACGAAAAAATAAAATTTACAAGAAATAAGCGGCCGTATTTTTTGCTCAAAACATTATTTTCAAATCCTGATAAATTGTGGGGCTATGATGAAATTGCCGCAGAATGGAGCGAAGAATATAGCAAAAATGATTGGAGCAAATATTATCAAGCTGCGTATTCTGCAAATGAATCAATTGCAAAAACAACCAAGATCAAGGATTTTCTGTTAATAACCAGCAAGGATGTCCGAATCAATCCCCTCCGGCTAGAAAAGTAGTTTACAAACATTTACAAACCTCTCAAGTGATAACCTGAATTCAAACTTAATTCAGGTTTTTTATGTCAAAGGTCGGAGAACCAAAGAAGAAAATATCGAAAGAAATATTAGCCAATGAAAATATCGCATGGGCAAGATTTTTGTACAAGCAATATAAGAAAAAGAAGCTGAAGCAGTCTTTATCTTTTGACGAAAAAAGTATAGGATAGAAGTGGACAAAATACTACGACACAACTTAAATTTTGAAGACGCAAATGGCAGTCTCTTATTTCCGTGTCGTAGCGGATTGTCCAGAGACTGCCTTTTGTGTTGTAGGAGGAATAAAAATGAGTGCTAAATCAATCGCTCTCTGCCGGGTGTCAACACCAGAACAGAGAATTGAGGGCCATAGCCTTGAAAGACAAGAGGCTAGTGTTGTAAAAGCCTCTGAGGAACTTGAATCGCCAATCGTTAAGACTTGGTCACTTGACCAGTCGAGTCGAGTTGGAAAAAATCTAAACCGCAGAGACCTGAAAGAAATGCTGGACTTTTGCAAACTGAACAAACAAGTTAAGTTTCTAATCATAGACGAAGTTGATCGCTTTATGAGAGATATCAAGTACTTCTATTATTTTGAAGCTGTATTTGAGCAACAAGGTGTAAAAGTATGGTATGCATCACAGCCAGAACTAAATACAAATGACATGATGGGAAAGCTCCAAAAGCTCTTCTTAGTATTTAGAGCAGAAGCCAGTAACGATGAAAGGACTTGCAAATCATTAAAAGGATTAAAGGACCGCATAGCGAAGGGATATTGGCCATTTCCGCTCCACCAAGGCTACATTAAAGGCTCAGAACCAGGTTTGCATATTCCAGATCCTGAACGATATAATTTGCTCCGAGAGGCATTCGAAGAGGTTCTAATAAGGCGTTTTACAGTCAATGAAGCTTTGGATCGGCTTAATAATAATGGGTACAAATCTCCAAACGGAAAACCCCTCCGGATTGATAAATTCAGAGAACTATTAAAAGACCCATATTATGCGGGTGCGCTTAGAGTTGAGTCATGGGATAAAGAATTATGGAATGATAACGGATTACATGAGTCTCTGATAACTATGGAAATGTGGGAGGAGCTTCAGCTTGTTGTCAATAATAAAATGCGCAAATTCCAACGAAAACAGCACAATCCAGCGTTTCCACTATCAAATCTATTTTATTGTGATGAATGTGATGAGAAAAAAATCGTTGGTTATATCCATAGGAATGGGAAGAGCAATTGGACAGGCGAAGAATATCGTTGTAGGGGATGCAACAAAGTTATTAAAAAGGACGATCTTCATTCAACGACTGACACTTTTTTCGATAGCATAAAAATGCTTGAAAGTAACACACACGATTTTAAGAGTGCTTTGCGTGAAGTTTGGGCGGAAGAGCAGAAAGAAGGCTTCAATCGGACTAAACAGCTTAAAATTAGGTTAGAAAACCTGAACACTGAGAAAAATAAGCTTGCGGTTGGCATAGTTATGAATCCGGAGCTTAAAGATGATTTGGCTCAATCATTAGAAGAGAAAAAGACTCAAATCAAGAATGTCGAGAAGGAAATATCGGAAGCAGAGAACATAGAGAGCGATTTCCTCGAGTTTGTGGAGTTTTCGATTGATTACATCAAAGATCTCAAAGCTAACTGGTGGGATCTTGGACACGATGAACGGCTAGAGTGTAAACATTTGATAACAAAAGACAAAATTTTTACAAATTTCTCTGAAAAAGTTTACACACCAGAAATTAGTCCTATTTTGAAGCTAATTTGCAATATAAAAGGGGCAGAAACTGCCCCAAAATCCCAAGTGGTGGAGGTGAGGGGAGTTGCACCCCTGTCCAAAAGGCTTCAAACATATCGTCTACAAGTTTTGCCTTGGTGATTTGTTCGAATAATAGCTCAACCAAGGCAGAAAACTATTATCTTATCTC